>JAEMRL010000060.1 GCA_016463385.1 Thermoleophilia bacterium | reverse complement strand
CCTCGCGCGGCCCAAGGCCCTCGTGGGGCACGTCCGCGGGGCCACCGTTGCCGAGGAAGCGGTCGAAGGCGTCCTGGCGGTCGCGCGCGTGGCCGGCGGCGACCAGCGCCTCGGCCACGTGGGGCCGGCCGATGGCCCCGGCGGCGCGGCCGGCGACCTCCTCGAAGGTGACGGGCGCCCCGATCGCCGAGAGCCGGTCCACGATGCGGCGCGCGCGGGTCGCGCGGGCCGCCCGCAGCTCCTCCAGCCGGCCCGAGAGCGGCTCGGGAGCCTCCTCGCGGAAGTAGCCCAGCAGGTGCATCGAGCCCGAGGGGACCTTCACCGACAGTTCCACGCCCGGCACCACCCGCACGCCGAGGGCGCGGCCGGCGGCGCGGGCCTCAGCCACGCCGGCCAGGCTGTCGTGGTCGGTCACGGCGAGGACCGCCACCCCGCACTCCGCCGCCAGGGCCACCAGCGCCGCGGGCGCCAGCGACCCGTCGGAGGCGACGGTGTGGGAGTGGAGGTCGGCCCTGCCGGTGACGGCTACGCCGTTACGGCGCCGCCGATGAGCCCGCGCTCCTCGAGGGCCGCGATGACGGCGGCGGCGCTCTCCTGCGGGGTCTGCGACTCGGTCTGGATGTGGACCTCGGGGTTCTCCGGCGCCTCGTAGGGGTCGCTGACCCCGGTGAACTCCTTGATCTCGCCGGAGAACGCCTTGGCGTAGAGGCCCTTGACGTCACGCGCGGCGCAGGCCTCGACGGAGGTGTCGACGAAGACCTCGACGAAGCCCCCATGCTCCTCCACCATCTCGCGCGCGGCGGCGCGGGTGTCGGCGTAGGGGGAGATGGCCGACACGAGCACGACGGCACCCGCGCGGGTGAGGCGGCTCGACACCCAGCCGATGCGGCCGATGTTGGTGTCGCGGTCCTCCTTGGAGAACCCGAGGCCCTTCGACAGGTGGGTGCGCACGACGTCGCCGTCGAGGTACTCGACCAGGGCGCCCCGCTTCTCCAGCTCGGGGCCGACCAGTTCGGCGATGGTCGACTTGCCGGTGCCCGACAGGCCGGTGAACCACAGGGTGAAGCCGGTGCGATCGCTGCTCACTCTCGCCCTCCTCCGGGGCGAGACGGCCCCGATCGATTTCTCAGCGGTTGGTGTTCGCGTCCTGCGCGGGCACGTGCAGCCCGCACTCGGTCTTCTCGGCGTCCGCCCAGCGGCCGGCCCGCGAGTCCTCGCCCGGCAGGATCGCGCGCGTGCAGTGCGTGCATCCGATCGACGGGAAGCCACGGTCGTGCAGCGGGTTGTAGGGGACGTCATGCGCGAAGAGGTAGCCCTTGCAGTCCTCGTCGCTCCAGGCGGCGAGGGGCTGGATCTTGACGACGCCGCGCGGGTCGAGCTCGACCATGCGGGCGTTGGCGCGCGTGGGGCTCTGGGCGCGGCGGATGCCGGTGATCCAGGCGTCCATCCCGACCAGCGCCCTCTCGAGCGGCTCCACCTTGCGCAGCGCGCAGCAGCGGTCGGGGTCGCGGCTCCAGAGCGCGCGGCCCTCGGTCTCCTCCTGCTCGGCCACCGTCTGGCGGGGGTCGATGCGCTCGACCTCGAGGTCGTACTTCTCGATCAGCCGGTCGCGCGTCTCGTAGGTCTCCGGGAAGAGGAGGCCCGTGTCGAGCTCGACGATCCGGATGCTCGCCCCGAGCTGGTGCAGCATGTCGACCAGGATCGACGACTGGTGCTGCCAGGAGCAGGTGAGCACGATCCGGCCGGCGAAACGGTCGACCGCCCACGCGAGCAGCTCCTGTGCCGTCCGGCCCTCGAAGTCGTCGGCGAGCGCGTCGACATCGGCGCGCGAGGGGGTCAGAGTGGACATCCGCGAAGACAGTACCAAGGTGGAATAACGAATGCCGCCGATAAGCGACGACAATACGAGGCTGGTCTACTCGAGCGAGGGCGGGCGCGTGCCCGACCGGCCCGAGCGGCCCGGGCGGCCGCCCGCGGGCCGGTCGCCGGGCGGATCGCCGGCCGTGCCGCGCGACGGCGTCGTGCGCGTGGGCCGCACGTCCTCGGGCCGCCGGGGCAAGACCGTCACCCTGGTGACCGGCCTGCCGGCCGCCGACGTCGCCGGGGTGGCCAAGGAGCTGAAGCGCCTCTGCGGCTCGGGCGGCTCGGCCAAGGACGGCGTCGTCGAGATCCAGGGCGATCAGCGCGCCCGCATCATCGCCCACCTCGAGGGGCGCTACCGCGTCAAGGCCACCGGCGGCTGACGGCCGGAGGATGGGGGCGTTTAGCGAGGGGGACGACGGGAAGCCTCCCGGTGTGCTCGAGATCGACCGTCTCAGCAAGCGCTACGGCGAGCGGGTCGCGCTCCGCGACCTGACGCTCTCGGTCCCCGCCGGGCAGGTGGTGGGGCTGCTCGGCCCGAACGGCTCGGGGAAGACCACCGCGATGCGCATCGTCTTCGGCGTGATCGACGCCGACTCGGGGGAGGTCCGGTACCGGGGCGCCCCGATCGACGCCGACGTCCGGCGGCGCTTCGGCTACATGCCCGAGGAGCGGGGCCTGTACCCCGACATGCGCGTCCACGATCAGCTCGTCTACTTCGCCCGGCTCTCCGGCCTCGACCGGGTCACGGCGGCCCGCCGCGCCGACGCGTTGCTGGAGCGGCTCGGCATCGCCGACCGCTCGCGCGACGAGGTGCAGAAGCTGTCGCTCGGCAACCAGCAGCGCGCGCAACTCGCTGCCGCGCTGGTCCACGAGCCCGAGGCGCTGGTGCTGGACGAGCCGTTCTCCGGCCTCGACCCGCTGGCCGTCGCCGGCCTTTCGGAGATCGCCGAGGAGGCGGCCCGCGCCGGCCGCCTGGTGCTCTTCTCGAGTCATCAGCTCGACCTCGTGGAGGGCCTCTGCGAGTCGGTCGCCGTGATCGACCGCGGCAGCCTGGTGATGGAGGGCCGCGTCGACGACCTGAAAGCGGCCAGCCCGCGCCGGGAGCTCCGCGTCGCGGTCCGCACGGGCAACGGCGACGGTGACGGCTGGGCGCGCGGCATCAGCGGCGTGCGGATCGTCTCGGCGGGCGCCGACGGCATGCGGCTGTCGCTCGATCCGGAGGTGGAGCCGCTGGCGGTGCTCGACGCCGCCCGTCGCGCGGGTGAGGTCCGCGACTTCGGGCTCGAGCTGCCGAGCCTGACGGAGCTGTTCATGGATGCGGTGGAGCGCCCGTGAGCGGCCGCCGCAGCGGTGCCGGTCTGGTCGCCGAGCGCGAGATCCGCGAGTACGCGCGCTCGCGCAGCTTCCGGATCACCACCATCATCCTGCTGATCGCCTCGGTGGCCGCCGTCACCCTGCCGGCCGTGTTCGGAGGCGACGGCTCGGACACGACCGACGTGGCCGTCGCCGGGGGCCCTCCGGGCCTCACCGACGCCATCGCCGCGGCCGGCACCGGGGTCGGCCTCGAGCTCCGGGCGCGCGGCATCGGCTCGCCGGGCGCGGCCGAGGCGGCGGTCGCCGACGAGTCGGTCGATGCGGCCGTCGTCGTGAGCGGCGAGTCCGCGGCCCGGGTCGTCGTCCGCAGCGAGCTCCCCGACGACCTCGGCGCCGCCATCTCCCAGGGTCTCTCCCTCGCGCGCGTGCGCGCGGCGCTCGGCGGGGCGGGGGTGACGCCCGCCCGGGTCGACGAGCTGACCAGCCCGCCGGCGGTGGACGTGAGCGTCATCGACCCGGACCGTAGTCCCCCGAGCGGCGACACGGGGATCGGCGTGCTCGTGGCGGTGGTGCTCTATGTCGCGCTCCTGCTCGCCGGCACCATGGTGGCGAGCGGTGTCGCCGAGGAGAAGACCAGCCGCGTCTCGGAGGTCCTCCTCGCCAGCCTGCGGCCGATCGACCTGCTGGTGGGCAAGGTCGCCGGCATCGGCCTGATGTCGCTCGCGCAGTTGCTCGTGGCCGCGGCGCCGGCCCTGATCGCCGCGCTCGCGATCGGCGCGGTCGATCTCCCGGACGCCACGGCGAGCGCGCTCGGCTGGGGGCTGGTCTGGTTCGTCGCCGGGTACGCGCTCTATGCGGCCGCCTACGGCGCGCTCGGAGCGCTCGTCGGGCGCCAGCAGGAGGTCGGCCAGGTGACCGCTCCGCTGGCGATGCTTCTGCTGGCCGGCTATCTGGCGGGCGCGTACGCCGCCTCCGAGCCCGACGCGACGCTGGCCGCGACGCTCTCGTTCCTGCCGCCCCTGTCGCCGTTGGTGATGCCGGCGCGGATCGCCGCGGGCGCGGTGGGCCCGGGGGAGATCGTGCTCGCCCTGGCGCTCACGCTCGCGTCGGCGGCCGCGATCCTCGCGCTCGGGGCCCGCATCTACCGCGCCGGGATCGTCCAGACCGGCGCCCGCATCTCCCTCCGCACCGCGTTGCGCGGCGCGTCGCCGCGCGGCGCCTAGGCGGCCGGGAAGGCGACTCCGAGCTCCAGCCGGCGCCCGAAGGCACGCTGCACGACCGGCGACTCGAGCGCGGCCGACCACAGCGCGACCGACGGGTCGCCGATGGCGGTGACGTCGAGCTTGAGCGCGGCCTTGGTCGCCGACATGTGCACGCTGCGGATGCCCCGTGCCCGCCCGCGCTCGAGCTGCTCGGCGATCCTCAGGCAGGCCGCGAGACGACGGAGCGTGCCCTCGTCGCCGTCGGCCGGGCGCTCGGGGCTGCGCGCCGCCCGCCGGCGGAGGATGTCCTCGAGCGGGCTCAGGGTGGGCAGCCCCTTGCGGTGGCCGCGCACCAGAAGGGCGATCATCGCCAGCTCGTGGTGGGCGAAGCCCGGCAGGCCGGCGTTCAGGACGAGGTAGTAGCCGTGCTTGTGGTGGTCGTTGTAGTCGACGAGCACGCCGGCGTCGTGGAGCATGCCGGCCGCCCAGAGCATCTCGCGCTCCGATGCGTCGGCGGCGTGGAGGCCGAGGCGCGCGAGCTCGTCGTAGATCGCGAGCGCGAGCGCACAGACGTGTTCCACGTGCGGGATGTCGCAGCGGTAGGTGTCGACGAGGTTCATCACGCTCTGGCGGCGGATGTCCGGGATCAGCGGCGGGTCGGCGGGCGACAGGAACCGCTCGTAGAAGAGCCCCTCACGCAGGCCCTGGCTGCAGATCTCGATCGCCTCGACGCCGGCCCTCTCCAGGATCGTGCCGATCACGATCGCTCCGGCCAGCGTGATGTCGGCGCGGTCCTGCTTGAGCCCGGGCAGGCGGCTGCGCTCGGAGGCCGGCAGAGCGGCCATCGCCTCGACGAGGTCGTCGATGCCCGAGAGCGGCAGCGGGTACCCGTGCAGCTCGCCCATCAGCGGGTAGCGGACGCTGCGCTGGTGCATCGAGGCGAGGGTGCGGATCGTGCCCCCGATGCCGACCATCCGACCGCCGGCACCGGCCAGCCAGTCGAGGTCCTCGAGTTCCCTGGCCACGTGCCGCCGTAGCGCGCGGATGTCGGCCCGGCCCGGCTTCTCCTCGGCGAGGAAGCGCTCGGTCATGCGCACGGCGCCGAGGGGCCGCGACACGACCTCGCCGAGGCGGCGCCCGGTCACCTGCGACACCTGGACGCTGCCCCCGCCGAGGTCGAGCACGTGGCCGTCGGTCAGCGTCGTGCTGTTGACGGCGCCGAGATAGCCGTACCAGGCCTCCTCCTCGGCCGAGAGCACCCGCACGTCGAGGCCGCCGTCGACCGAGAGCGCGGCGAGGGCCTCGGTCCGGTTCGCCCCGTCGCGGACCGCGCTCGTCGTGACCGCCGCCACGTCGTCGACGCCCGCGGCGTCGCAGAACGCCCGGTAGAGGTTGGCCGCGTGGCCGGCGCGCTCGAGCGCGTCCGGGTGCAGGCCCTCGGGCCCGGCGCCCGCCGACAGCCGCACGGCGTGCCGGATCTCGTCGACGAGCTGGAACGAGCCCCCGGGGCGGTAGCGGAACACCACCAGCCGGAAGGTGTTGGAGCCCATGTCGATCACCGCGAGGCGGCGTTCGGCGCCGCCCGCGTGCGGCGCTAACCTAGTTGCCATGGCTCCGACCCCGCTTCGTCCCCCCGCGATCAGCGACACGGGCGACGCGGGCCCCTCGAGCGCCGAGGGCCGCGCCTGGCCCGGCACCTTCGACGCGCCCGAGACGGTCGAGCGGGTCTGGACCGACTTCGTCGCGGCCCTGCCCGACCCCGGTCACCGCACCGCCCTGCGCCAGGGCCTGGCCTTCGCCCGCGCGCGGCACGGCAGCCAGTTCCGCCGCGGCAGCGAGACGCCCTACTGGGTCCACCTGGTCCGCGTCGCCATGGAGCTCGCGCGCTGGGGCGAGGGGTCGCCGGTGCTGCTCCAGGCGGCCCTCCTGCACGACACCGTCGAGGACACCCGCACGACGGTCGACGAGATCCGCGTCGGTTTCGGCCCGGAGGTGGCCGACCTCGTCGACTGGCTGACGGCGCCGGACGCCCAGGACCTCCTTCCGGGCTACTACGAGCGCCTGCGCGCCAGCGCGCCCTTCGACGCCCAGGTGCTGAAGCTCGCCGACCGCGTCGACAACCTGCGCAGCATCCAGGCGCTGGTGATGCGCACCGGGACGCGCTACCGCCACTGGGCCGGCACCTATCTGCGCCGCACCACGTGGCAGGTCCTGCCGCTCGCCGCGCGGGCTCCGTCGGTGGCCCGCGTCGCCCTGGTGACGGCCATGGCCGACCTGGCTCCTCTGGTGGACGACGAGGGCTTCACCGAGCCCTAACGTCCGCTCAACCGTCGTGACACGGACGAGGGATTGGATGCCGCATGAAATCGCCGTCCGACCTTCAGGAGTCACCATGTCGCCCAGCCTCACGCTCGCCCAGATCGCTCGAATCGAGGAGCTTCTGACCCGTCTCGACCCCGACCCGGCACCCGATTGCCAGGTGCCCGGCTGCCTGCACCTCCACACCGGCGCGGCCGCGCAGGAGGGCGTCGCGGCGCTCGCCGCGTAGCCGACCCGACCGGACCACCCCGCGGGCGGCGGACCTCCTCCCGGAGCCGCCCCCCGCGGTGCGTCCGGGTTCAGTTCTCGTCCGTCGCCGGGGGCACGAGCAGCACCGGGCACGGCGCGTTGTGCGCCACGTGCCCGGCGAAGCTCCCGAGCAGCGACCGCTCCACGAGCCCGCGGTGCGTCGCGACCACCATCAGGTCGCAGCCGGTGTCGGCGGCCCACTCGCACGCCTCCCGCGCGGGGTCGCCCTCGAGCAGAACGGCCTCGGCGCCGTCGCGGTCGCGGACCTGCTCGTCGAGCCACATCGTCGCCGCCTCGCGCTCGAGCCCGGCGTCGGGCAGCGTGCCGCCCCCGAGGCTCGCCGCGAGGGTCACGAGGTAGCCGGGGGAGGGGACGACGTGGACGACGCTGAGCCGGCCCCCGCTCAGCGCGCGCAGCGCGCTCGCGTGGTCGAGGCCGAGACGCGCGGCCGGGGACTCGTCGATGAAGCAGGCGATGTGCTGGTAGGCGATCGGGCCGCGCATCATGTCCTCGCGTCGTTGGTGGGGGCGTCGGTGCGGGGGATCTCGGCGAGGTAGGGGCGCTTGGGGTCGACGCCCAGGCTGAGCCGGCCCTCGGCGAGGTCGATGAGCGCCTCGCCGGCCAGCTCCCGTCGCCAGCCCGTGGCCAGCGACATGCCATCGAGGTCGTCACCCCTCACCGCCGCCACCAGGAAGGCGCCGATCTCGTCGCGGGTGGCCAGCAGGCTGGGCGCGAGATCCACTCCGGCGGCACGGGCCGTGACGAGCACGGCGCCGAGGGGCCCGAGCACCTCCAGCCTCTGCTGCACCTCGGGCGACGGAGGGGGCGGCATGGACATCGGTGGCGCGGCCTCGCCCTCGCGGAGGGCGGCGAGCATCGCGTCCGCGTCGGCGCCGCGGATGCGGTCGGGCAGGCCGCGCTCGTTCTCGAGCGCCTGCCGGTCCGCCGGGCGCCGGTGGGCGATCTCGACCAGGGTGCGGTCGGGGACGATCCAGGAGGCCGGCTTGTCGCGGCGCCGGGCCTCGCGCTCGCGCCACGCCGCCAGCGCGGCCAGGACGGCGCGGTCGCGCGGCTTCAGCCGGCCGGCGCCCTTCACCTTGCGCCAGGCGTTGTCGGGATCGGGGAGGATGCGGGCGTCCGGCCCGTAGCGGCGCTCGTGCTCCTCGGCCACCCACGCGGTGCGTCCGAGCGCCTCGGCCCGGCGGGCGAGCTCGTCGGCCAGGTCGAGGAGGTGGACCACGTCCCCGGCGCCGTACTCCAGTTGTGCCGCCGACAGCGGGCGCCGGCTCCAGTCGGTGTAGCGCTCGGCCTTGTCGAGCTTCACGCCGAGCACGCGCTCGAGGAGCGCAGCGAGGCCCTGGCCGGCGCCGAGGCCCACGAAGCCGGCCGTGATCTGCATGTCGGTCAGTGACTGCGGGCGGATGCCGTGCGCCATCCCGAGCAGCGTCAGATCGGCGGAGGGGGCGTGCATCACCACCTCGACGTCCGGGTCGGCCACCAGCTCGGCGATCGGGCCGAGGGGCGCGCCCTCGATCGGGTCGATCAGGTGGACCCCGGCGCGGGTCGCGACCTGGGCGAGGCACGGGATCGGGGCGTACGTGCGCTCCCAGAGGAACTCCAGGTCGATCGCCGCGCGCCCCTCCGCGCGCACCTCGCGCACGACGGCGTCCACCCCGGCGGGGTCGGTGATCGTCTCCGGGGTCGCCATCCCCGCTACCCTAGCCGGTCGTGCAGGCGATTCAGATCAGCAAGGCCTTCGGAGCGCGCGATGTCCTGTCGGATGTCAGCTTCCGCATCAACCCCGGCGAGCGCCTGGCCGTCGTCGGGCGCAACGGCGAGGGCAAGACCACGCTGCTGCGGATCCTGGCCGGCCAGCTCGATCCCGACGGCGGCTCGATCAGCCTGCCCAAGGGGGCGCAGGTGGCGCTCCACGACCAGCGCCCGCCCCTCACCTCGGAGCTCACCCTCGAGCAGTACGTCGCCGAGGGCATGGCGGGCGCCCAGCAGGCCGAGCGCGATCTCGCCGACCTCGAGGCGCGCATGGCCGGCGGCGACGCCGGGCCGGAGGTGCTGGCGGCCTACGAGGAGGCGCACGCGCAGCTGGAGCGCGCGGGAGGCTACGCCTGGCGCTCCTGGCTGGAGCGGGTGCTGCGCGGCCTCGGCATCGGCGAGGAGCAGCTCTCGCGTCCGCTGCGCGGGTTCTCCGGCGGCGAGCTGACGCGGGCCTCGCTGGCGCGGTCGCTGGTGTCGCGGCCCGACGTGCTGCTGCTCGACGAGCCCACCAACCACCTCGACCTCGACGCGGTGGAGTGGCTGGAGCGCGCGATCAGCGAGCTCGGTGCCGCCGTCGTGGTGGTCTCGCACGACCGCTGGTTCCTCGAGTCGGTCGCCACCGGCGTCCTCGAGCTCGACCGGGGCCGCTCGAAGCTCTGGCCGATGCGGTACTCGACCTTCCGCCGCGAGCGCGCTCTCGCCATCGACCGCCAGGGGGCCGAGGCGGCCCGCCAGGCGGCCGAGATCGCCCGCCTCGAGCGGTTCGTGACGCGATGGAAGGCCGGCACGAAGTCGCGCCAGGCCTCATCGCGCCAGAAGCGCCTCGACAAGATCGAGCGCGTCGCCGCGCCCACCCGCGCCGCCCACCTGGCCATCGGGTTCCCGAAGTCCGAGCGCAGCGGCCGCGTCGTGATCGAGGTCGACGGCCTCGGGCTCGAGGTGCCCGGGCGGACACTGCTGACCGACGTGGGGTTCACCCTCGAGCGCGGTCAGCGGCTGGCCGTCATCGGCCCGAACGGCACCGGCAAGACCACGCTGATGGAGACGCTGATCGGCCGCCGGCCGGCCACCGCGGGCCGGGTGAGCATCGGCCACAAGGTCGTGCCGGCCTACTTCTCCCAGCACGGCGAGCAGATGCGCGACGACCGCACGGTGGTCGAGACCGTCCTCGCCGGCAGCGATCTCACGCCCACGCAGGCGCGGACGCTG
>JAEMRL010000413.1 GCA_016463385.1 Thermoleophilia bacterium | reverse complement strand
GGAAGATGCCGGGGAAGGCGAGGACGTTGTTGATCTGGTTCGGGTAGTCCGAGCGGCCGGTCGCCATCACGCGGACGTAGGGCGCGGCGAGCTCGGGCATGATCTCGGGCGTCGGGTTGGCCATCGCGAAGACGATCGGGTCCTTGGCCATCGTCTTCAGCTGATCGACCGAGAACGTGCCCGGGCCGGAGAGGCCGAGGAACAGGTTGGCGCCCTTGACCGCCTCGGTCATGCCCCCGCGGATGCCCTCGGGGTTGGTGTTCTCGGCGTACCAGTCCTTCATCGAGTTCATGTTCTCGGTGCGGCCCTTGTAGATCGCGCCCTTCGAGTCGCAGCCGATGATGTTGGTGACGCCGGCGTTCATCAGGATCTTCGAGCAGGCGACGCCGGAGGCGCCGACGCCGCTGACCACGACCTTGAGGTCGCCGATCCTCGCGCCGGTGATCTTGCAGGCGTTGATCAGGGCGGCGAGCACGACGATCGCGGTGCCGTGCTGGTCGTCGTGGAAGACCGGGATGTCGAGCATCTCCTTGAGGCGGTCCTCCACCTCGAAGCAGACCGGCGCCGCGATGTCCTCGAGGTTGATCCCGCCCCAGACCGGGGCGATCGCGGCGATCGTCCGGATCAGCACCTCGGGGTCCTTCGAGTCGATGCAGATCGGGTAGGAATCGACGTCGCCGAACTCCTTGAAGAGCATCGACTTGCCCTCCATCACCGGCATGCCTGCGGCCGCGCCGATGTCGCCGAGCCCGAGCACCGCGGTGCCGTTGGTGATGACGGCGACCATGTTCCGCTTGATGGTGTAGTCGAAGGCCTTCGAGCGGTCGTCGGCGATCGCCTGGCAGACGCGGGCGACGCCCGGCATGTAGGCGATCGAGAGGTCGTCGCGGTTCTCGAGCGGGATGCGGGTGGTCATCTGGATCTTGCCGCCCTGGTGCATCCGGAAGGTCCGGTCGAACGACGACAGCACCGCGACCCCGTCGAGCCCGCCGGCCGCCGCGACGATCGCGTCGGCGTGCTCCTGGTCGGACGCGGTCACGACCAGCTCGCGGATCACCGTCTGGTAGCCGCTGCCGACCAGGTCGATCGCCCCGATGTCGCCGCCTACCGCCCCGATCGCCGTGGTCAGGCGGCCGAGCAGGTCGGTCTGCCCGGCGTCCATCTCGACGCGGAGGGTGACGCTGTACTGGGCGCTCGGCGTGACGGCCAACGTGACTCCTTGGAGGGGCGGGAGAAGGTGGTTGCTACGGGTTGGCCAGCATATCGGGCGCCCCGGGTATCCTGGCCGCGATGCCGGACACCGCCGCCCCGCCCACCACGGCGCCCCTGCTGCTGATCGACGGCAACAGCCTCGCCTACCGGGCCTTCCACGCCCTGCCCGACACGATCGCCACGGCCGACGGCTTCCCGACCAACGCCCTCTACGGGCTCGCGGCGATGATGATGAAGATGCTCATCGAGGAGCGGCCCGGCCGGGTCGTGGTGGCCTGGGACCCCAAGGGCAAGACGTTCCGCCACGAGGCCGAGCCGACCTACAAGGCCAACCGCCAGGCGACGCCCGACCTGCTGCGCGAGCAGTCGGTGCACTTCCGGCCCCTGATGGAGGCCTTCGGCTTCGTCAACACCGAGGTGCAGGGCTTCGAGGCCGACGACGTGCTCGGCACGCTCGCCCGCCAGGCCGAGGCCGCCGGCCAGGACGTCGTGATCCTCACCGGCGATCGCGACGCCTTCCAGCTGGTCTCGCCCCGTGTCAGCGTGATGGCGACCGGCCGCGGTGTCACCGACACCACGCTCTACACCCCCGACGCGGTGGTGGAGCGCTACGGCATCGGCCCCGAGCTGATGGTCGACTTCCGCGGGATGGTGGGGGACCCGAGCGACAACCTCCCGGGCGTCCCCGGCATCGGCGAGAAGGGCGCCTCGCAGCTGCTGCAGAAGTACGGCACCCTCGAGGCGATCCTCGAGCACGCCTCCGAGCAGACCCCCAAGCGACGCGAGGTGCTCACCGAGCACGCCGGCGACGCGCGCAAGACGCGCGACCTGGCGATCATCCGCACCGATGCCCCCGTCGAGATCGACCTGGCCGACGTGCCCGACCTCGACTTCGGCCCCGAGCGCATGGAGGCGCTGCGTACGCTGTTCGAGCGCTTCGAGTTCGGCAGCCTGCTGCGCCGACTGGAGGACCTGGCCGACGGCGGCGCCCCGATGGCCGCGGCCCCCGCCGCGCACGTCGCGACCGTGACGGCGGTGCCGGGGGCGCCCGAGGACCTGGCGATGCGCTTCGCGGGCGCCGGGAAGCTGTCGCTCGCGCTCTCGGACGAGGGATGGGCGGTCGCCGGAGAGGGCGACGACGTCGTCACCGGCGAGATGGGGGAGGGCGTCGGCGCGGCCCTCGCGGGTGAGCGCCTCGCGCTGGCGCACGGCGAGGTCGCGTACCAGGGCGGCGTCGCGCACGCAGGGGACGGGCTCACCCTCGACGCCGAGGCCGGCCTCGGCGGCCAGCTCCTCCAGGGGGTAGCCGCGGC
>JAEMRL010000059.1 GCA_016463385.1 Thermoleophilia bacterium | reverse complement strand
GACGTCGTGGCCGAGGCGGTCGTTGACCTGCTTGAAGCGGTCGAGATCGAGGGCGATCACCGAGAGGGGCTCGGCGCCGCGGTAGGCGCGCGAGAGCGCCCGCTCGATCTCCTCGGCGAGGAAGCGGCGGTTGTAGGCGCTGGTCAGGGGGTCGGTGACCAGCAGGCGGTCGCGCTCGGTGAGCAGGCCACGGCCCACCCGGAGGGCGGCCATCGCCCGGATCGCCATCAGCCCGGCGACCGTGACCGCGGCGGCCCGCAGCTCGCTCTCGGGGCGGAGCGCGGCCAGGCCGACGACGCCGATCCCGGAGAGGAACGGGACGCTCTCGCTCCAGACCGGCGGGCGGTCGTGCGTGCCCGCGGCCCAGGCGCGCTGCGGCGCCCGGACGCGCACGAGCCCCGCCACCGTCCAGCACCAGGCCGCGCCCAGGAAGGCGGCCGTCGACAGCACGCCCAGGTCCCGCCCGGGGAGGATCGAGATCAGGTGCGCGACGCTCGCGGCCGACTGGAGGCAGAAGGCGGCGACGACCCAGTAGAGCCACACCGGCGCGCGGCGCTTGTGGCGCAGCACGATCCATCCCAGCGTCGTCAGGCACATCAGGTCGAGGGTGGGGTGGAGGGCGACGAGCAGAGCCCCGTAGAGGCCGCCCTCGGCGCCCGGCGCCGCGTCCTGGAGGGCGGTGACCCACGCGAGCGACGCCACGGCGACGGTGATGATGAGGCCGTCGATCGGTCCCTGGGCGCCGCGCTCGGGCCGCAGCCTCAGGTAGAGCAGGATCGTGGCCAGTCCGGCGGGGCCGTAGAACGACAGCCAGCCGATCTCGAGCAGGCTGACCGGCGGCACGTCGTGCCCGGCGCCCTGGAGCCAGGCGTGGGTCGCGTCGGTCACGGCCCGGATCAGCAGACCGGACGCGAACAGGGCCCACACCTGCCGCGCTCTGCCGCGCGTGTGGACCGCCGCCGCCCCGCAGGTCATGGCGGCCCCGAGCCCGCCTGCCGCCTGCGCCCACGACGACACGGCGAACCGCTCGCTCGCCGCCGGCGCGAGGACCATCAGGCCGACCACGAACGTGATCGAGAGCCCGGCGCAGGCTCCGAGTGTGCGCCGGAAGGTCATGAATCAAGACATCGGCCCCCCGGGCGGGTCAGTTCCACGCCCGGGGGGCGTCAGCGCGCGGCCACGCCCTCCTCGTGCAGCCGCCGCACGCGCGCCATGTTCTCGGGGTCCGGGCCGTTGCCCGCGATGCCGGGCACCTCGAGGATCACGGGGAGCTCCTGGAGGGCGGGGTGGCCCAGGATGCTGCGCATGCCGGCCTCTCCGATCTCGCCGTCACCGATGTTCTCGTGGCGGTCGCGGTTGGACCCGAAGGCGGTCTTGGAGTCGTTCAGGTGCAGGCAGCGCAGCCGGTCGATGCCGACCACCTGGTCGAACTCGTCGAGTACCCGGTCGATGCCGCCGGGCTCGTGCACCGGGTAGCCGGATGCGAACAGGTGCTGCGAGTCGAGGCAGAAGCCGAGGCGCTCGGGCCGGCCGACGGCGTCGGCGACCGCGCGCAGCTGGGCGAACGTGCGCCCGATCGTGTCGCCCGCGCCGGCGGTGTTCTCCAGGTAGACGCAGCAGGTGCCCCCGGCGGTGTCGAAGGCCTCGGCGATGCCGGCGCCGATGCGCGCGATCGCCTCCTCCTCGGTCGACCCCTTCGACGACCCCACGTGGAGCACGACGCCCTCGAGGCCGAGCGCGTCGCCGATCACCAGGTGCTGCACGAGGCTCTCGATCGACGAGCGATGGATGTTGCGGGTGCCGACGGCGGGCTTGCCGGGCGGCCCGGTCGGCACCTCGCGGTCGGGGGCGCCGAGGTTCATCAGATAGAGGCCGTGGCTGACGAGCGGGCCCATGCCCTGCTCGGCCGCCAGCGCGCGGAAGGCCGCGATCTCCTCGTCGCTGTGGTTGATCGGCTTCCAGGTGCGGGGGTTGTGCGTGAAGACCTGGAGGCTCTCGCACCCCAGCTCGGCCCCGCGGCCGATGGCCTTGCTGATGCCTCCGGACGAGGACACGTGGGCGCCGAATCTCACGCCGCTAATCTACCCGTGTGGCGAGAGACCCCCGACCCGAGGTGACCGGCCCGGCGCGCGTGCGCTTCGCGCCCAGCCCCACCGGCAGCCTCCACGTCGGCGGCGCCCGCACCGCCCTCTTCAACTGGCTGATCGCGCGCCACGTCGGCGGCACGTTCGTGCTCCGGCTCGAGGACACCGACCGCGAGCGCTCCACGCCCGAGAGCGAGGCGGAGATCCTCCGCTGCCTCACCTGGCTCGGCCTCGACTGGGACGAGGGGCCCGAGCGTCAGAGCGAACGCGGCGCCGTCTACGACGCGGCCATCGCCACCCTGAAGGCCTCGGGCGCCATCTATCCCGCCTACGAGACCGACGACGAGCTCGAGGCGCAGCGGGCGGCCGCCCGCGCCGACAAGCGCGCCCCCGTCGTCCGCGGCCGCCGCGACCGCGACCCCGCCGAGATCGCCGCCCTCGAGGCGGAGGGGCGCCGGCCGGCCTGGCGCTTCGCCGTCGAGCTGCCGGGCGAGACGGTCATCCAGGACTACGTCCGCGGGGCGGTGACCTTCGACCACGCCCAGATCGAGGACTTCATCGTCGTGCGCTCCGACGGGACGCCGACCTACAACCTCGCCGCCGCCGTGGACGACGTGGACATGGGCATCACCCACGTGCTCCGCGGCGAGGACCACATCTCCAACACCCCCAAGCAGATGATGGTGATGCGGGCGCTCGGCGCGACCCCGCCCGACTACGCGCACATCCCGCTCATCCTCGGCGAGGACCGCAAGCGCCTCAGCAAGCGTCACGGCGCGGCGTCGGTGGAGGACCTCGAGGCCGCCGGGTTCCTGCCCCAGGCGGTCGTCAACGCCCTGGCGCTTCTCGGCTGGAGCTTCGACGACAAGACCACGATCTTCACCGTCGACGAGCTCGTGAAGGCCTTCTCGGTGGGCCGCGTCTCCAAGAGCCCGGCGATCTTCGACCTCAAGAAGCTCCAGGTCATGAACGGCCGCCACCTGCGGCTGATGCCGTCCGACGAGTTCGTCGAGGCGCTCGTCGGATGGCTCCGCCTGACCGGCTACATCGACGCGCGCGGGCCTGGCGCCGAGGAGCTCGTGCGCGCCAGCGCGCCGCTCGTGAAGCGCAAGATCAGCACCTTCGCCGACTACGACGACCTCGCCGGCTGGCTCTTCACCCCGCTCGAGATCGAACCGGCGGCGTGGGAGGTGCTGACCCAGGACGTCAAGCACTCGATCCAGGTGATCGGGGGAGGCCTCGGCCGGCTCGAGTCGCTGCCCGAGTTCACGGCCGAGTCGGTCAAGGACGCCCTGCAGGACCAGCTGCACG
This sequence comes from Thermoleophilia bacterium, assembly GCA_016463385.1. Lineage (GTDB taxonomy): Bacteria > Actinomycetota > Thermoleophilia > Miltoncostaeales > Miltoncostaeaceae > Miltoncostaea. The sequence continues at coordinate 6,554 of JAEMRL010000059.1, read as the reverse complement.
TGATGGGCGAGGCGGCCCGCGACTTCCTGGAGCCGCAGCGGATCGCCGTCACCGGGCGTCTGGTCTCGACCGGCACCTATGAGAGCCTCGCGCTCCTCGGCCCGGAGGAGACCTTCGCCCGTTACCGCGCGACGCTCGCACGCCTCGCCGAGCTCTGGGCGGCGGCGTGAGCTTCGGGCCCGGCACCCAGCGCACCCTCCTGCTGGCCGCGGCGTGGATGTTCGGCGTCTTCTTCGTTGTGGCGGCCGTCTTCCGCGGCCTCGACGCGTCGCAGGACACCCTCGCCGTCGTGGCCGGCGTGTTCGCGTACGCCTTCATCGCCGTCGCGGCGCTCATCCTGGTGCGCGGCTGGCGCCGCCGGGGGCGCGACGCCGCGGGCGCCGCGACCCGGTTCGTGGCGGGCCACCCCGCGGTGCTGGCGGCCGTCGGCGCGCCGGCCGAGGTGGGGGCCCCCGAGGGCGAGGTGCCGTCCGGCACGGGCGCCGCGCAGGCCAATCTGGTCGTCCCGGTTTCAGGCCCTGCCGATTCGGGGCACGTGGACCTCGTCATGGCGCGCATCGCGCGTGACTGGGAGGTGCTCTCGGCGACGCTGGTCGTCGACGGGGACCGCGTGAAGCTGGCCGAGGGTCTGACCGAGACCACGGCGGAGGACGACTAGGAGGGAACCGGGGTGGCCGAATCAAGCATGGGCCTGCACGAGGATCGTGGCGATCTCTCGCCGGGGACGCTCGATCGGCATCGCGGGATCGTCTCGCTCATGGAGGAGCTGGAGGCGATGGACTGGTACGCCCAGCGGATCGACGCCGCAGGCGACCCCGAGCTGGCGGCGGTCCTCGCGCACAACCGCGACGAGGAGACCGAGCACGCGGCGATGAGCCTCGAGTGGCTGCGCCGCCAGGACCCGGTGCTCGACGCGCAGCTGCGCCAGTACCTGTTCACCACGGGCTCGATCCTGGAGGTCGAGGAGGCCGAGGCGCACGGCGGGGGCGGGGGAGCCTCCCCGGCCGGCGACGGGAGCCTCGGCATCGGCAGCCTGCGCGGGCGGGACGGACGATGAACCACCTCCTGCGCGAGCTCGCCCCGGTCACCGACGCGGCATGGGCCGAGATCGAGGACGAGGCCCGGCGCGCCCTCACCAACTTCCTCACCGCCCGACGGCTGGTCGACTTCACCGGCCCGGAGGGATGGGACCACAGCGCGCTCGGCCTCGGGCGCGTCACCGACGCCCACGAGGGCCCGGCCGAGGGCGTCGAGAGCCGCGTGCGCCTGGTGCAGCCGCTCACCGAGCTGCGCACCCCGTTCGCGGTCTCCCGCGACGAGATCGACGCCGTCGAGCGCGGGGCGCCCGACGCCGACTGGGATCCGGTGATCCACGCCGCCCGCCGGGCCGCGCTCGCCGAGGACCGCATGGTCTTCGGCGGCTTCCCCGGCGCCGGGGTGCGCGGCCTGGTCGAGACCTCGCCCCACGCCCCCATCACCATCAACGGCGACTACGACCACTACCCCAACCACGTCGCCAAGGCGGTCGAGACCCTGAAGCGGGCCGGGGTGACCGGTCCGTACGCGATCGCCCTCGGGCCGCGCTGCTACACGGGGGTCATCGAGACCACCCAGCACGGCGGCTACCCGGTGCTCGAGCACCTGCGCCTGATCCTCGAGGGCCCGGTCGTCTGGGCGCCGGCTGTGGAGGGCGCGGTCGTGGTGAGCCAGCGCGGCGGCGACTTCGAGCTGGTGGTCGGCCAGGACCTGTCGATCGGCTACCTCGACCACGACCGGGAGTCGGTCTCGCTCTACCTCGAGGAGAGCGTCACCTTCCGCGCGGCCGGACCCGAGGCGGCGATCGCCCTGACATACGAGGACGCGCCCGTCGCGTGACGCCACTCCGGGGGCGCGGCGCCGCCTCGCCCCCGGAGCGCTAACCTTCGCCGACCGCAAGGGGAGTATCCCCAACGGCATCGTCGTCAGTACGGCCCCGGCGGGGCCCGGTGATGCAGGCCCCGTCCCCGTGACGGCGGCGGGAGAGACCTTCGGCGCACGCCCGCCGTCCGCGTCGTAGGAGACCACCTGTGGAACCGCCCCTCTGGGCATGGATCGCGCTGATCGGCGCCGTGCCCGTGCTCGCCGCGATCGACCTCCTGGTGTTCGGGCGCGGCAAGAAGGAGGTGCCGGTGCGTACCGCGGCCCTCTGGAGCGCGGCCTGGATCACGCTCGGCCTCTCCTTCGCCGCGATCATCGGCGCGACCCAGGGCGGCACCGCGGCCGGTGAGTACCTGTCGGGGTACCTGATCGAGTGGAGCCTCTCGATCGACAACCTGTTCGTCTTCGCGGTGATCTTCTCGTACTTCGCGGTGCCCAAGGAGGTGCAGCCGCGCGTCCTGATGTACGGAGTGCTCGGCGCGCTGGTGTTCCGCGGGATCTTCATCGCCATCGGCGCGGCGGCGCTCGGCGCGGCCGGCTGGGTGATCTACATCTTCGGCGCGTTCCTGATCGTCACCGCCTACCGGCTGGCGCGCAGTACCGGCGACCACGTCGACCCGAGCAAGAACAAGCTCCTGGTGCTCGTCAATCGCTTCGTGCCCTCCACCCAGGGCTACCACGGCACCAAGGTGTTCGTGCACGAGGGCGGCCGTCGCCTGGCGACGCCGCTGCTGGCGGTGCTGCTGGTGATCGCCAGCACGGACGTCGTCTTCGCCATCGACTCGATCCCGGCGATCTTCGCCGTCACCGACGAGGCCTTCATCGTGCTCGCGGCCAACGTCTTCGCCGTCATGGGGCTGCGGGCGATGTACTTCGTGATCGTCGGCATGCTCACCCGCTTCCGCTACCTCAACTACGGGCTCGCCGTGGTGCTCGGCCTGGTCGGGCTCAAGATGCTCCTGAGCGACGTCTACCACCCGCCGATCTACATCACGCTCGGCGCCGTCGTCGTCGTGCTCGGCACCGCGGTGCTCGCGTCGCTGTGGGCGACGCGCGGCGAGGGCGACCCCGAGGAGATCGATCCGACGCCCGCGACCCGGGTGCGCAAGGAGCCGGCCGCCTGAGCGCGCCGGCAGGCGCAGGGTAGTCGGCCGCAGGGCGCGTCGGGGTCGCCCCGATGTTCTCATCCGGCTCCTCGAGGACGATCGGTCCACGAGGAGGCGCACGATGCCCGGCCCCGCACCGCAACCGATCACCCGTCGCCGCGTCCTGCTGCTCGCCGTCGCGGCCCTCCTCACGGTGTCGGCACTGCTCGCCGTCACGATCCTGCTGATCGGCACCTTCGGGACGCTCCAGGCGAGGATCCTCGGCTCGACCGCTCTCCTCGCCGGGTACGGCATCCTCGCGCTGCCGGCGGCGATGCTCCTCGACCAGGGGCGCGCCCGGGGCCTGGCGTCGGCCCTCGTCGCGGCGAGCGCCGCGGCCGCCGGACTCGCGTTCGCGCTCGTCTGGCAGGACGAGGCGCCCGTCTGGGTCGGCAAGTCGATGATGACCGCGACCGCGACCGCCGTCGCCGGGGCGATGACGGCGGCGCTCGTCGCCCGCCGCCGCGCGACCGACCCCGGGGTGGTCCGCGCGCTGCTCGTCGCCTCGACCGTCCTCGCGGCCGCAGCGGTGGCGCTGTTCTCGATCCTCATGTGGTCCGAGGCGGAGGACTCCGGCGCCTTCCGGGTCCTCGGCGTGCTTGCCGTGCTCAGCCTGCTGGCAGCGGCCCTGCAGCCGATCCTCGCGCGGGCGCGCGGGGCCGGCGTCCGGGTCCGGATGCGCATCACCCCGGCCTCCGGGGCGTCCGAGGAGGTCTCGGCCGAGGGGCGCGATCTGGCGGCGGCCGTCGCGGCGGGCATCAGGCGCGTCGAGGGCGCGGGCGGCCGCGTGGCCGCCGTGGAGGTGCTCGATCGCGCGGAGGCGCCGCCCGGCTGAGGCCGGGGGTGTTCCCCTGGGTGGGGTGACTGTGAGACGGTTCCGCACGTCCGAGGGACCTTCGTCCAGGGGTGGAAGATGCGCCGGATCACCGTTGCCGCGCCGATCGTGGCGTTCCTCGCCCTCGCCGGGTCCGCCGGGGCCGCCGCCGCGGCGCCATGGGTGAAGCTGTCGCCGGACGACGTCTCGGGCATCGACGGCTCGGCGCTCACCGTCAGCGGTGGCCGGGTGATCGCCGCGTGGCCCTCGGGGTCGGGCCGGGACCTCGCGGGCGCGATCGCCTTCCGCGGGTTCTCACCGACGCCGTCGCGGCCTCTGGCCGGCGCCGGCCCGGTCGGGCTCGCGCTGTCGGGCTTCACCAACGTCTCCGCCCGCCCTGGCCTGGTCGTCGGCGGCTCCCCGTCGGGCCTGCGCGTGATCAGCGGCGGCACCACCGCGGGCAACGACGCGGTGCAGCTCAGCTCACCGCTGACCGAGGGCGCGGCGGGCGTCGCGACGCCGATCGCGACCGCGATCAACGGCAGCATCGACGCGGTCGGCCTTCCCGGGGGCGGCATCGTCGTCGCCAACGATCAGGCCGGGACGCTCCACGCGTTCCGCGACGCCTCGCCCACGGGCGGCTTCGACCTGCAGGGGCAGCTCGGGGGTTGCTGCTCGTACAACCCGGCGATCGGGGCCGACGGGACCGGCCGGGTGTGGGTGGCCTGGTACTCCAACGCCACCGGCCGCGTCGGGATCCACGTGCAGCAGCTCGACGCGGCGACCGGCGGTCCGGTGGGCACGCCGACGCTCGTCTATCAGAGCGCCTCCGTGGCCAACAACACCAGCCACCTCGCCCTCGCGTGCGGTTCCGCCACCTGCCGGATCGCCTATCTCCAGCAGGCGGCCGCCGCAGGGCCGCTGCGCGTCGCCACGTGGGCACCGGGCGAGAGCGCTCCGACGCCCGTCACGCCCGCGCTGGCGATCGGCGTCAACGGCAACCTGGCGGCCGCCATCCGGGCCGACGGGCGCATGTGGACGGCGTGGTACGACCCGGGTGCCACGGGGACGAAGGCCGGCTACTACGCCTCCCTCGGCAACGCGAAGGGTGCGGGGGGCGAGCGCACCGCCATCGGGCGTCCCGCGGGCTTCGTGGACGACGGCGACCTGGAGGCCGCCGCACTCGGTGACAACCTCGTCCTCGTCGGCACCGTCAGCACCGGCCGGCCGCGCGCGGCCCTCTGGACGACCATCGTGCAGCCGCCCGACCAGGTGGTCGACAACCCCCGCACCATCCGCAACGGCCCCGCGACAGTGCTCGCGCCCAAGGGCGTGCTGCTGACGAAGCTCAAGCGGACCAAGTGCGTCAACGTCCGCCTCACGGTGACCGAGCCTGCGCGCATCCTCGTGGCGATCTTCTCGGGCTCGAAGAGCATCCGCGTGTTCGGCCAGAAGATCGTGCGGTTCGACGCCCCCGGGTCGCGGGTGGTCTGCGTGCGGGTGCCGTTCCGGGCCAGGACCTTCAACGTGCGCACGCCCGCCAAGATCGCGATCGCGGTGCGTAAGGGAGCCACCCCGCGCCGGGGCGAGGCCCCGGCCAGGGTCGTGACGAAGGGCTTCAGCTTCTTCTGACGCCCGGCGGCGGGCGCGCCGCGGACGATCAGCCGACGATGCGGAAGCGCGGCTCCTGCAGCCAGTCGCGGCCCAGCGTGCCGGGCTGCGCGAGCGCGCCCGCGGTCTGCCCCTGGAGGCGGAAGTCGAGCCCGCCCCCGTCCACGTCGTCGTACCAGAGCACGGCGCGCAGCCGGGGGTAGTCCTCGCGCAGCGTCCGGAAGGTCTGCCGGATCCAGGCCCGCGGGTCCCCGCCGACGCCGGTGGTGCCGATCTCGGAGATCATGATCGGCTTGCCGAAGCGCGAGAGCACGCGGTAGGTGTCGCGGTAGAGCGGATCGGCCGTGCGCCACGAGCTCCACGAGTAGGCATCGCCCCAGTTGAAGCCGGAGGTCGAGACCCAGTCGACGTACCGGTCGCCCGGGTAGTAGGCGTCCACCGAGTGGTCCTCGCCCTCGATGCGCTCGAGGTTGTTGATCGACCAGATCCAGCTGACGTTGTCCGCGCCCGCCTGATCGAAGATCCGGTGCACGCGGCGCCACGCGCGGACGTAGTCGGCGGGCGTGTTGCCGTTGGTCAGCACGCCCCACGGGTACCAGTTGCCGTTCATCTCGTGCATCAGCCGCAGCATCACGGGACCGCGGTAGGCCGCGACGTCGCGTGCCCAGGCGCGGATGAAGCGGTCGTGGTCGCCCTCGGCGATCCGGGCGAGGGCCACGTCGGGCTGGATCTCCTCGCGGGTCTCGCCGGCCGGGGCGCTCCAGGGCTCCCAGGTGATCATGGGGATCGCACCGGCGCGCGCGACCCGCCGGGCCCAGTCGGCGCGGAAGCGTCGCTCGCCGGTGAGCCACTGCTGGAACCAGTTGACGATCCGCGGCCGCGCGCCGTTGTCGCGCGTCCAGTCGGCGACCGCGCCGTCCCGCGTCACCAGCGAGAAGTTGGAGACGCCGAGGTAGACGCCCTCCTCGGGCGGCAGGGCCTGGCGCATGACCTCGCGCGGGTCGCGCTCGGGGTCGGGCGCGGGGGCGGTGACCGGGCTCGGCGAGTCGGCGGCGACCGGGGGAGGG
>JAEMRL010000412.1 GCA_016463385.1 Thermoleophilia bacterium | reverse complement strand
CCCTCGCCCGCCACATCGGCTGAACGGGCACGGGGCCTCTCAGGGCCGGCGCAGGTCCCCGGGCGCGAGGGGGTCGGGGCCGGGGCCCGCGTCGCGCACGACGACCGGGGCGCCGTCGTGGGGGACGTGCACCACGATGTGGCGGTCGTTGTTCGGAAGCTCGAACCGGAACGCCCAGTCGGCCGCCGTCCATCCGGCCACCCGTAGCGCCGCCGTTGTGGTGTCGGTCGTCTGGGCGAGCGCGCGCGTGGCCTGCTCCAGCGCCGCGGCGCCCACCGGGCCGAGCAGCCCCGACAGTGCCCCACGTGATCCGGCGTCGCTCATCGTGCGGCGAAGGGGAGGGTGACGACGCGGCCCGGAGCGGCCGAGCCCTCCACGACGATCTCGTCGCCCGGCGCCACCTCGGTGCGGACGATGGCCAGGCCGATCGGGCCGAGGTCCGGCGCGACGCCCGTGCTGGTGAGTCGCCCCACCTCCCGGCCCCCGTGTGTCAGTGCCGCGCCGGCGGGTGCGGGCGCGGCGAGGGCGATGCCGCGCAGGGCGCGGTTGACGCGGCCGCGGAAGGCGATGCGGGCGACCGTCTCCTGGCCGAGGTAGCAGCCCTTGGAGAACGACACGGCAGAGGCCTCCAGGCCCGCCTCCTGCACCAGGGTCGCAGGGCCCGTGTCGACGCCCACGAGCGGCACGCCGGCGGCGATGCGGGCGAGCTCCAGGGCCTCGCGGGGCGCCTCCTCGACGCCCAGCGCGGCGAGGGCGGCCGCGGCGTCGTCCACGACGACGTCCTGCGTGCCCGGCAGCGGCCCGGGCACGGAGATCTCCGCCATGCCCTCGGGGACGGTGACGCCGCCGCCCACCGTCAGCAGCTCGACCGCCTCGGGCCCCAGGATCTCCAGGTCCTCCGAGAAGTGGTACCGATGCAGGGCCCCGGCGACCTCCTCCGCGAGCGCCGGGGCGACCATCACCGTGTAGGCACCCCCGCCGTCGTGGCGCACCCGCATGTCGGCGCGCACGTGGCCCTTGGCGTCGAGGAGGAGGGCGGGGCAGGAGCCTCCCGCGGAGAGCGCGGCGACGTCGTTGCTGAGCAGGCCCTGCAGGAACGAGCCGGCGTCGGGACCCTCCACCCAGATCAGCGCCGCCCCGCCCCGCACGGCCACCGGGTCGCCGCCGCGAAGGCGGGCGTACCCCGCCTCCAGACCCGGAGGCGCCGCGGCCGGGGGCGTCACGGCGTCGAGACTTTCCCGTTCGTCCCGGCGCGGTGCGCCGCCACGCGGGCGTGTTCCATCTCCTTGTCGACCGCGACCAGCAGCTCGGCCACCATGCCCAGCCGCTCGGCCTCGTCCCGGCTCTCGAGCAGCTGCTGCTTGGCGTCGAGCGGCAGCTCGAAGGCCCCGGCGACCGCGTAGGAGAGGGGGACGCCCTCGGGCGCCTCCGGCATCTCTCCCTCACTGAGCCCGGCCAGGGCGCGGTAGCGCGTCAGCACGTCGTCGACCAGGGCGGGAGCGGGTGTCGCGGAGGCGTCCTCGAGCTCCTCGACGAGCGCCGAGAAGTACAGCCGCCCCTCGGTCTCCTCGACCAGCCGGACGGGGGCGATGCCCTGCACGATCACGTTGAGGCGTCCGTCCTCGAAACGCCGGATGAGGCTCTCGAAGCGCGCCGAGCAGCCCACCTCGGCGGTACCGGTGAGCCCGCCGTGCACCACGACGAAGGGCACGTCCTCGAGCGTGCAGTCGGCGTAGAGCTGCCGGTAGCGGGGCTCGAAGAGGTGGAGTGGGGCCTTCTCGCCGGGCAGGAGCACCAGGTCGAGGGGGAAGAGCCCGAGGTCGAGGGGGTCGCTCACCCCGCCGAGTCTAGAAGAACGCCGGGGAGCCGGCCGCGGGCCCGCCCCCCGGCGTCGTGCCCTACGCCGGCACCGGGGACCCGGCCGTCGCGCGGTAGAGCTCGACCAGGGCGCCGATGTGTCCCTCCACCGTGAACCGGTGGCGCCGCTCGAGGACGCGGGCGCGCAGCGCTCCGAGGTCGGTCTCCTCGAGCGCCGCGCGCAGGTCGCCCGGCCGCTCCACCACCACTCCGACGCCCTCCTCGGCGACCAGGCGCTCCAGCGCGCGGTGCGCGCCGACGGCGATCGGCAACCCGGAGGCGAGGTACTCGAAGGCCTTGTTGGGGAGGGCGGTGTCGAGGTGCGCCGCGTTCAGGCCGGTGTTGAACGAGGTCCAGCCGACGTCGTAGGCCGGCAGGCGGCGCAGGAGGGCGGCGGGCTCCTCGGTCGCCATCACGCGCAGCCCCGGCGTGCGGGCGGCCAGCTCGTGGTAGGCGGCGGCCTCGCGGTTGGGGTAGACGTCGAGCGGCAGGCCGCTGCCCGCGATGTCCGAGAAGTGATCGCGCAGGTCGTAGTGGCTGCCGTTCGCCGAGAGGCTGCCCTGGTACACGACCCGGGGTGGGCGACCTCGCCCCCGCCCCGCCTCGACGGCGGCCGGGGCGAGGTCGCGCTCGAGGGCGTAGTTGGCGAACAGCAGGCGGCGGGCAGGCGGGGTGTG
>JAEMRL010000058.1 GCA_016463385.1 Thermoleophilia bacterium | reverse complement strand
GAGCCCGTGTTCGTGAGGGTGAAGTCGACGCGGTCGCCCTCGGTGACGCGGATGACCGGGCCCGGGAGCGTGCCCTTCTTCCCCTTCAGCGCGAAGCACCAGGCGAGCATCGTGCGGTCCTCGGCGATCTCGAGCAGGTGCTCGTCCACCTCGAACGCGATCTCGTGCACCTTCGTGGTCGAGCGGGGCGGCGCGGCCGCGGGGAACGTGGTGTGCGGATCGCGGGGAGCGACGACCGGACCGTGGTCGACCACCGGGGTCGCCCCGTGCGCGTCCATCGCGGCGGTGCTCGCGGCAGCGACGGCGTCGTCGCCCCCACCGCCGCAGGCCGACAATCCGAGCGCGGCGAGCGGGCCGGCGACGGCGAGGCCGCCGATCATCTGGCGGCGGGTCAGCTGGTCGAGCATGTGGGCTCCGATCGCGATGTGGCCGCCACCGGGATGGGGCGGCGTGCTCGTGCGGCGGGGGCGCCGACGCTACTCGATTTACTGGCGGTAATCGTCAGTGATATCGCGGAGGATGGCGCGGCGGCGGCCGCGGACTCCGCGGGCCGTGTTCCGTGAGCCGTCCCGAGCATGCCTCTGTTATATTCTCGGACCAAGTCCCTATTAAATGCCCCGGACGTCCCGATCCCGGCGCCGACCCGCACCGCGAGGCCACCCTGACCACCCTCACGCCGGACGCGATCGACGCCCTGACGCCGGCCCGCCACGCGCGGTCCGCCGCGCTCACCCGGCCCGCGGCGCATCGCATCGCGGCCCTTCTCGAGCAGGCCGAGGGGCCGATGACCGCGCAGGAGGTGGCCGACGCGCTCGGCCGCCACCACACCAGCGTCCGGGCGCAGCTGGCGGCGCTCGAGGAGGCCGGGGTGGCCGAGGGGATCACCGACCCGCCGAGCGGCCGCGGCCGCCCGGTGCGCCGGTACGTGCTCGCCGCGGACCCGGGCGACCGGGAGGCGGTGGGGCACCGGGAGCTGGTGCGGCTGCTGATGGGCCTGGTGTCCGGGACGGGTCTCGGCGCCGAGGAGATGGAGCGCTTCGGCGAGGGGCAGGGCTGGGGCATCCCCGTCGAGGGTGGCGGGCTCGCCGAGGTGCGCCTGGCGTTCGAGCGCCTCGGGTTCGGGCCGCGCGAGGAGGCCGGCCCCGCGCCCGCCGATCTGGTGCTGGCGCGGTGCCCGTTCGCCGACGGCGTCGAGGCGCCCGGGGGCGAGCTGATCTGCGTCCTGCACCGGGGGCTCGCGCGCGGGATCGTCGCGCGCGCGGCGCCCGGGGTGGTCGTCACCGACCTGATCGCGCGGCATCCGCGCCGCGGCGGCTGCCGCCTGGTCCTCGAGGAGCGTCCGTGCCCCCGCTGAGCCGGTGGTGCATCCGCGCGGCACTGGCGTACCTGGTGGCCGGCATGGCGATGGGCTCGTGGATGCTGATCGTCCAGGCCCGGCGCGGCTACGGACCGGGCGATCCCTGGCCGGTGCTGCACACGCACCTGCTGCTGGTCGGGTTCCTGCTGCTGGTGATCTTCGGCGTGGCCTTCTGGATGTTCCCGAAGATCGGCGGCGGCCGGCCGGGCCGGGAGGCCGGCTGGATGGCCTTCTGGCTGCTCAACGCCGGACTCCTGCTGCGGGTCCTGGCCGAGCCGCTCGCCGACCGCGGCCGGGGAGCGGCCGTGTGGGACCTGCTGCTGGGGACCTCCGCCGTCCTGCCCGCGCTCGCCGCGCTGGCCTTCGCCGTGGCCATCTGGCCGCGGGTGCGCGGGGTCATGGCGAGCCCGCGGCGCCCGCCCCCCACCGTCGACCCGCCCGAGGAGAGATCATGAGCCCGCCCTTCCAGGTCGAACCGGATGTCGGTGGGTTCATCGAGGTCCCCGCCGCGGGGACGCTCAGCCGCACGTTGCACGCCGACGACGACGTGCGGGTGGTCGTGTTCGGCTTTGCCGAGGGAGAGGTGCTCTCGGAGCACACCGCCTCGCGCCCGGCCGTGATCCAGGTGATCCACGGCGAGCTGGAGCTCACGCTCGACGGCCAGGTGGTCGCGGCCGGCCCGGGCGCCTGGATCCACATGACGGCCGGTCTCCGCCACGCCGTGCGCGCGGTCACCCCCTCGGTGATGCTGCTGACGCTTCTGCGTCAGGCCGCGCCGGACGCGGAGGTCACCGGGCCGGCTCGCCGCTCCTGATCCAGCGGGGCCCGAGGAAGACGACCGAGATGACCGCGGCCAGCAGGCCCACCGCGGCGAAGCCCGCCGCACCCAGCAGGAAGCCCGAGCCGAGCCCTCCGGTCGCCCCGGCGAGGCCGACGAGGAGGTCGGCGTTGCCCTGGGCCTGCGCGCGCCGGGCGAGCGGCACGGCGTCGATCAGCAGGGCGCTGCCGGCCACAAGGCAGAAGCTCCAGCCGAGCCCGAGCAGGAAGAGGGCGAAGGTGAGCAGCACGCTCGACGACGGGTCCGCGGTCGCCGCGAGCACGCCCGAGGCGGTCAGCACCGCGGCGCCGATGCGCAGGGTGGTCATGCGCCCCCGGCGGTCGCAGAGCAGGCCGACGAGGGGCGAGAACAGGTACATGCCGGCGATGTGCACGCTGATGGTCAGGCCGATCACGCTCAGCCCGTGGCCGTGGGCGCGCATGTGGACCGGTGTCATCGTCATCACCCCCACCATCACCAGCTGCGCCGCCACCATCGCGGTGACGCCGGTGAGGGCGGTGCCGCGCGCGATCTCCGACCATCCGCCCCGGTGCGCCAGCGCGGGGCCCGGGGCCTCGCCGCTCGCGGCGTCGAGGGCGCGGGCGAACAGCAGCGGATCGGGTCGCAGCGCGAGCATCACCACCGCGGCCGCCGCCCCGTAGGCGAGGCCGGCGAGCCCGAAGGGACCCGACAGCTCGGGCAGGCCCACGGCCTCGGCCGCGACCCCTGTCGCATCGATCAGGTTCGGCCCCGCGACGGCGCCGAAGGTGGTGGCGAACAGGATCGTGCTGACGGCCCGCCCGCGCTGCAACGGCAGGGCCAGGTCGGCGCCGGCGTAGCGGGCGAGCAGGCTCGCGGTGTTCCCCGTGCCGAAGAGGACCATGCCGGCGAGCAGCAGCGCGAAGCTGCCGATCGCCGCCGCCACGACCACGATGGCCGCGCCGACCGCGCCCAGCAGGTAGCCGAGCGCGAGGCCCGGCCGGCGGCCGCTCGCGTTCATCAGCCGCGACAGCGGCGGCGCGGCGATCGCACCGCCCGCCGTGGCGATGGCCAGCGGAAGGCCGGTCAGGCTGTCGCCGTCGAGCAGATCCCGCGCCAGCAGGGCGCCGACCGCCACCCCTGCGGCGAGGCCGACGCCCCCGAGGATCTGCGCGCCGACCAGCACCCGCAGGGTCCGGCGCTGCACGAGGTCGGCGTCGACGTGCCCGCGCGCCGGGGCGTGGTCTGTCGCGGGCATCCCCACAGAGTGCGGATCCGGCAGCGCGCGCACAAGGCCGTGCCCGCCGCGCGCGGTGCGTGCGGCCGGGGGCGGTGATCTCGGTGCTGGCACCGTGGTCAGGGGGCGGACGGGGTGAGACAGTGCGCCGATGAGGCCGACCGTCCGCCACCTCGCCTGGTCCGGCGCGATCCTGACGCCGCTCCTCATGCTCGCGGCGTTGGTGCTCGACGCCACGGACGGACCGCAACGGGACGACGTCGCGCCGGTCTACGCGGGCATCGCCATCGTCCTGGCGGTGACCGCCCCCTGCGTCGTGGGCCTGGTGATCCTGCACTCCCGCCGGGGCAACCGGATCGGGACGATCCTCGCCCTCGGCCCGCTGCCGATCGCCGTCCTCGCGTTCTGCGAGTCGTACGCCATCTGGGGCACCGCCGGGGGCGGGGACACCCTTCCGGCCCGGACCTGGCTCGGCGCCGTCGGCGCCGCGCTCTGGCCGGCGTTCTACGTCTGGCCGCTCGCGATCGCGCTGCTCTTCCCCGACGGGCGGCTGCCCTCGCCCCGCTGGCGCCGCGCCGCGATCGCGACCTTCACGGCGCCGGCCGTCGTCGTGCTGGGGATCCTGATCGGCCAGGAGTCGCTGACCTCGTCCCAGGGCGGAGGGCCGAACCCGTTCTTCGTCGATCCGCCGCCGGTCGCGGGTGTCGTCTTCTGGGCCGCGTGGCTCGTGATGTTCGCCGGGCTGTTCATCGCCGCCGCCGCGGTGGTGGTGCGGTACCGGCGCGCGGGCGGGGTGGAGCGCCTCCAGCTGAAGTGGCTCGCCTGGTCGGCCGCCCTCATCCCGCTCGGCCTGGTGGCGTGCGTCATCTCCTACGCCGTCGTGGGGGAGGTGACGCTGGTCGTGCCCCTGCTCCTGCTCGCCGCCGGCGTGGCGATCAGCGTCTCGGTGGGGATCGCGGTGACGCGCCACGGCCTCTACGAGATCGACCGGATCGTCAACCGCACCCTGGTCTACGTTGTGCTGACGGCCCTCCTCGGAGTCGCGTTCGCCGCGGTCATCCTCGCGGGGGGCGTGCTCGCGGGGCGCGGGTCGCCGATCGCCACGGCCGTCGCGACCCTGGCGGTGACGCTCACCTTCCGGCCCGTCCGCGCCCGCGTGCAGAGCGTGGTGGACCGGCGCTTCGCGCGCGCCCGCTACGAGGGGTTGCGCCACATGCGCGCCTTCGAGGACGCCGTGCGCCGGGGGGAGGCCGAGCCGGAGGACGTCGGCCGCGCGCTCGCCACGGCCCTCGGAGACCCGGGCGCGGAGCTCTGGCTGCGCCTCCCCCAGAGCGAGGTCTACGCCGGGGTGGACGGGCGGCTGATCGGGGTGGACCAGCCCTCCGGCGACCGGGCGGCCACGCGCGTCGCGCCGCGCGGCGAGGAGCTGGCGGTCGTCGTGCACGACCCGTCCCTCCGCGAGCGCCCCGACCTCCTGCGCAGCGTCGTCTCGGCGGCGGCCCTCCCCGTCGAGCTCGCCCGGCTGCGCGTGGAGCTGCGCGTGCAGCTGGCCGAGGTGGAGGCCTCGCGGGCGCGCCTGGTGAACGCGGGCGACGAGGAGCGCCGGCGGCTCGAGCGCGATCTGCACGACGGCGCCCAGCAGCGGCTGGTGGGCCTCGGCGTCGCGTTGCGGCGGATGCAGCGTTCGCTACCGAGGGAGGCGCGCGTGCTGGTGCCCGCCCTCGACCAGGCGGTGAACGAGGTGGGCAACGCGATCGCCGATCTGCGGACCATCGCCGCGGGCCTGCGCCCCCCGCGTCTGGACGACGGCCTCGCCGCCGCCCTCGCCGACCTCGCGCGCAGCGCCCCGCTGCCCGTGTCGGTCCGCGTGCAGGCCGAGGACCTGCCGGCCCCCATCGAGGTGGCCGCCTACTACGTGGTCTGCGAGGCGGTGACCAACGCCGTCAAGCACGGGCGCACGGCGACGCGGATCGACGTCGAGGCCGTTCGCGACGGCGGGCGCCTGAGGGTGCGGGTGGACGACGACGGCGCCGGGGGCGCCGTGGCGCGGGCGGGCAGCGGCCTGAGCGGCATCGCCGACCGCGTCGGCGCGCACGGGGGCACGCTGCGCATCGAGAGCCCGCCGGGCGCGGGCACGCATCTGGTGATGGAGCTGCCGTGCGCATCGTGATCGCCGAGGACTCCGTGCTGCTGCGCGAGGGCATCGCGGGCCTGCTCACGGACGCCGGCCACGAGATGCGCGCCCGGGTGGGGGACGCGACCGCGCTGCTCGCCGCGGTGGCCGAGCACGAGCCCGAGCTCGCGGTGGTCGATGTCCGCATGCCACCGAGCTTCGAGGACGAGGGGATGGTCGCCGCCGCCACGATCCGCGAGCGCCATCCCGCCACGGGCGTCCTCGTCCTGTCCCAGCACATCGAGACGCGGCACGCGGTGCGGCTGGTGTCGAGCGGAGGGGGCTTCGGCTACCTCCTGAAGGACCGCATCCTCGACGTCGACGACTTCCTGGACGCCTGCGCGCGCGTCGCCTCGGGCGGCACCGCCCTGGACCCCGCGGTGGTCGCCACCCTCGTGGCGCCGCCGGTCGCCGTCGATCCCCTGGCGGCCCTCACCCCGCGCGAGCGCGAGGTGCTCGCGCTGATGGCCGAGGGCCGCACGAACGCCGGCATCGCACAGAAGCTCTGGCTGACCGAGAAGACGATCGAGACCCACGTCAGCGCCATCCTGCGCAAGCTGGGCCTGCCCGCCGGCGTGGAGGACCACCGGCGGGTGCTCGCCGTGCTGACCTTCCTGCGCGCCGGCGCCGCCGGCACCGCCCCGGCTCAGGGGTAGCCCCCAGGCCGGTTCGGCGCTGGCGGGGACGACCCGTCGCCCCGGCCCTCGTAGCGTCGGGGCGACGGGTGGGACGGTCCCCCCGCTCGATCCGAGGAGCCCCTCCATGTCACCCACCGCACGCTTCCGGCGCCTCGCGGGTGCCGCCTGCCTCGTGCTCGGCCCTGCACTCGTCGTCGTCGGGTTCGCCATCCTGCCGTGGCAGACCTCCGACGGCGACGCGCTCGACACGCTGAACCTGACCGGCGCCAACATCACCGTCACCCAGATCGCGGACCTGCTGATCTTCGCCGGCTTCCTCCTGCTGATCCCGGCGCTGCTGGCCGTGATGCGCGCGGTCGGCGACCGCGCCCCCGTCCTCGGGCTGGTGGGCGGCACGCTCTCCATCGCCGGCGCCGTCGCGGGGATGCTCCTGGTGGTCAACGACCAGATCATGATCGGGCTGGCCCACCAGACCGCCCTGCGGCCCGATGCCGCCGCCGCGCTCGACGCGTCGCCGGCCTGGGTGATCAACGTCGTCCTGGCCGTCTTCCTCATCGGGAACTTCGTCGGCGCGGTCGTCCTCGGCGCCGCCTTCCTGCGCTCGCGCATCCTCCCGGCGTGGACGGGCGTCGTCCTCATCGCCTCCCCGGCGCTCAGCATCGCCGCGCACATCGCCGACCGCCGCGCGATCGACGTGTTCAGCGGCCTGCTGCAGTTGGCGGTCTTCGCGCTCCTCGCCCAGCGCGTCCTCGCCACCGACGACGCGACCTGGGAGGCCGGCGGCCTGGCCGGGCCCGCCACGCTCGGCGGCCGGGCACTCGGGGCGACCTCATAGACCCGTCGAGGGACCGTCGGAGCCGCACGGCTCCGGCGGTCCACCGGCCCACCGGCGATCACGGCGTCAGGAGATCGCGACCGGTCCCTCGATGCCGGTGACCCGCCAGGCGTCTCCGGCACGGACCACCCGGTACGTGAGCCACGTCCCGCAGAGGCCGCCGCACCAGAGCGAGACGGGGGCGAGGGCACGGTCGCCGGCGATCTCCGGCTCTCCCACCCCGAGGATCACGGAACCCGCGATCCTCGGCTGCAGGTCGTCCGTGCGCCACGCGCCGGCGTCGGCGACGAAGCGGAACGGGCCGAAGGGGGCGACGACCTCCGCGATCGCCGCCCGCTCGGCGGCCGTGAGCGAGCGCGATGGCGGAGCGTCCCCTCCTGCGGGGGCGCCGGCGGTCCGGTCGGTCCGTTCCTGGATGAGGTACTCGCTGAATCGGTGGGTGCCCCGGCCGAAGGTGTGATCCCGGCTGATCAGCCGCCGGATCGCTGCGGCCATCACCCCTGCCGAGTCGTCGCGGGCCGCGGCCGTCGCCACCGGGGACGAGGCCGTCGTGCCGTCGTCCCCGCAGCCGGCCAGGGCGAGCGCGGCGAGCACCGACAGGACGGCGACGCGTATCAGCGCCCCCCGGCTCATGTGCCCAGGGTCCGTTCGAAGGCGTCGATCACCGCGATCTGCCCCTTGACGACCTTGGCCCGGGCGACCGCGGGCGGCATCCACCCGGCCCGGTCCATCTCGGGGTAGCTCTGGATCCGCCCGGAGCCGCGCGGCCATTCCATCTCGAACAGGTTGCTGCGGATCTCGGTGACGTCGAGATCGCCGCGCAGGGCGAAGACGGTCAGTGTCTTGCCGCTCGGCTGGCGGAAGTCGCCGAGGGCGACCGGGTCGCCCGCCGGCGGGGGCGTGCCGATCTCCTCCTCGAACTCGCGCAGCGCCACCGCGAGCGCCCCCTCGCCGTCTTCGAAGCGGCCCTTCGGGATCGACCAGGCGCCGTCGTCCTTGCGTGCCCAGAAGGGCCCGCCCATGTGGGCGATCAGCACCTCGGGCCCCGCGGCCCCCTCGCGGTGCAACAGCAGGCCTGCGCTGCGCGTCTCCCCGGCCACTCAGCGCGGCCGGGCGCGGCTCGGCGCGACGCGCGGGGCCTCGTCGGGCATCTTGGGGTAGACCGGCGGCCACGGCGCGTCGGGGATCCCGGCGGCGAGATCGGCCCGGTAGCGCTCCACCAGCGGCGCGATCGACTGCGGCACGTCGTCGATCGCCGCCCAGGGGTCGCCGAGCCGCTCCACCCGCCCGGGCACCGTGCGCATCGTCAGCGCGTCGGGCTCGATCGCCTCCAGCTCGTCCCACGCGAACGGCGCCGAGACCTGCGCCCCCGCGCGCGCCCGCACGCACCAGGCCCCGAAGACCGTCTTGTGGGGCGCGTTCTGGTTGAAGTCGACGAAGACGCGCTCGCCCCGCTCCTCCTTCCACCAGGCGCCGGTGATCAGGTCGGGGCGCCGCCGCTCCATCTCGCGCGCCACCGACACCGCCGCCTGGCGGACGCCGAACGAGTCCCAGCCCGGCTCGACGCGCACGTAGAGGTGCAGCCCGCGGTTGCCGGTGGTCTTCGGGAAGGCGGTGATCCCGGTCTCGCCGAGGAACCCCCGCACCTCGGCGGCCGCCTCCCGCACCATCGCGAAGGTGACCCCGGGCGAGGGGTCGAGGTCGAGCCGGAGCTCGTCGGTCTGCTCGGGCGACGACGCGCGGTAGGGCCACGGGTGGAAGCCGAGGCATCCCTGGTTCGCCGCCCAGAGGACGTGGGCGATGTCGGCCATGACGATCGCGCGCGAGGTGGTGCCGTTCGGCGTCGAGACGGTGGTCGTCTGCAGCCACTCCGGCGCCGAGTCGGGGATGCGCTTCTGGAAGAACGACTTGCCGGTGGCCCCGTCCGGGAAGCGCTGGAGCATCGTCGGGCGGTCGCGGACGGTGCGCATGAGCGGTTCGGCGACCGCGAGGTAGTAGCGCGCGAGGTCGGCCTTGGTCTCCCCGTGCTCGGGGAACATCACCTTGCCGGGGCTGCTGATCGACACGGTGCGCCCGCCCGCGTCCAGCTCGAGGTGCTCGCCCTTCGCCGCCATGCGCCGACGCTAGCGGACCCGGGCCCCGGGGTCTCCCCGCGGGACGATCCTGGACCGCCGCCCACCCACCCGGCCAGTGTCGGGGCGCGGGAGGGCGGCCGTAGAATCGCCGCGTCCGGACCCGCCCCGACCCAGGAGCCGACGACCATGCGCCGAGCGCACCTCATCGCCATCGCGCTCGTCCTCGCCGTCGCGGCGCCCCAGGCGTCGGCGATGCCCGGCGATCCGCCGATCACCCTCCTCACGCCCGCGCCGGACGCGGTTCTTCCGGGCGGCGCCGCCGGCCTGCCGGTGACCTACGCCTGTCCGGTCTACCGCCAGGTGGACCTCGGCGACGGGTTCGCCTTCTACGGCAAGTGGTCCGACTACCGCGTCCAGATCGCGACCGGCCCCGAGCTCGGGACCGACGGGCGGCTGCGCCAGGACCAGGTGGTCGCGATCGAGACCGGCCACCAGCCGAACACCCTGCCCGCCGACCAGTGCGCCGGCGAGCTCGGCACCGGCCGCCCGGACGGCCCTGAGAACACACCGGGCACCTACTACTGGCAGGTCTCGCGACTCTGCGGCGGCTGCGCCGGGAGCTACGAGGTCAGCGAGGTTCGCCGCCTCGTGATCCGGGCCGACGCGACCCTGTCGGTGCGGCCGGCCGGTGCCGCCTTCGCCGGCTATCCCGTGGCGGTGCCGCTGCGCCTCGCCGGCGTGCCCGACGGCGCGACGGTGACGCTGCAGCGGCGGGTGGGGAAGCGCTGGAAGGCCGTCGGAACGGGCAGTGCCGCGAAGGGGCGCGGCGAGGTGATCGCCGTCCTCCCGGCCGGCGTCCAGAGCCTGCG
>JAEMRL010000057.1 GCA_016463385.1 Thermoleophilia bacterium | reverse complement strand
ACGCCGAGACGCTCCGCGGCGTCCAGGCCCGCGAGGATCGTCGCCCTGCGCTCGTCGTGGCTGGCGATCACCGCGACGCCGCGGCCGCCGCGGCGGGGGGCTCCTGGAGCGACCCGGGCGGCAAGCTCGAGGAGGTCCTCTTCCTGGTCGAGTGGCCGAGCGTCATCACCGGCCGCTTCGACGAGCGGCACCTGCGCCTGCCGGCGCGCGTGCTCGTGACCGCGATGCAGGGCCACCAGCGCTACTTCCCGCTGCGCGACGCCGCCGGTGAGCTGCTGCCGGCCTTCCTCGCGGTGTCCAACGGCGACCCGGCCCACGCGGCGATCATCACCCGGGGCAACGAGGGCGTGCTCGACGCCCGCCTGCAGGACGCCGAGTTCAGCTTCGACAAGGACCTCGAGGCCGGCCTCGCCGCGCTCGACGGGCGCCTCGACGCGATCGTCTTCCACAAGAAGCTCGGCACGATGGCCCACAAGCGCGACCGCCTGGTGGCGGGCGTCTCGGCCCTCGCGGCCCAGACCGGCGCCGACGGCCCGGCGCGCGAGGCGGCCGGGCACGCCGCCCGGCTCGCGAAGGCCGACCAGGGCGCCGTCCTGGTGGCCGAGTTCTCCGAGCTCGAGGGCTACGTCGCCGCCGAGTACGCCCGCCGCGAGGGCGTCGACCCGCTCGTGGCGACGGCGGTCGAGGAGCAGTACCTGCCCGAGGGCGCCGACTCGCCGCTGCCGGAGACCGCGCCGGGCGCCCTGCTCGCGGCGGCCGAGAAGATCGACAACCTCGTGGGCGCCTTCGCGGTCGACGAGGCCCCGACCGGCTCCAAGGATCCCTACGGCCTGCGCCGTGCGGCGCTCGGCCTGGTGCGCATCGCGCTGGAGCGCGGCTGGGACCTCGACCCCCGGCCGCCGATCGCGGCGTCCTACGAGCTGCTCGCCGCCCAGGGCGCCGACCTCTCGATCCCCGTCGAGGAGGTCACCGACCGGGTGACGGCGTTCCTCGACGACCGCCTGGTGTACCTGCTCGGCACCGAGGGCGTGGGCCCGGAGGCCGCGGCGGCCGCCGTCGGCGCCGGCCTGGCGGGCATCAGCGGGACGGCGACCTGGGCGCGTGCGATCCAGGGCGCCCGCGGAGGCGACGACTTCGCGGCCGTGTGGACCGCGAGCACCCGTCTCGGCCGGCTGGCCCGCAAGGGCCCGCCCGAGGACGCCCCGGTCACCGCCGGCGACGATCCCGGGGAGGCCGCCCTCCGCGAGGCGATCGCGGCCGCCCGCGCGCCGATCGACGCGGCGCACGGCGCGGGCGACTTCGCGGCGGCGCTCTCGGCGGCCGGCCCACTCGCCGGAGCCGTCGATCGCTTCTTCGTCGACGTCCTGGTGAACGCCGACGACCCGGGCGTGCGCGCCCGGCGCTACGGACTGGTCAGGGAGGCGGCGGGCGTGCTCGCGCGCGTGGCCGACTTCGAGCGCGTGACCGAGGTGGGAGGCGTGCGATGAGCACCGGTGTGATCACGAAGCGGGTCTACGACTTCTCCGAGGGCGGGCGCGAGATGCGCGACCTGCTCGGGGGCAAGGGCGCCAACGTCGCCGAGATGACCCGCCTCGGCCTCCCGGTGCCCAAGGGCTTCACGATCACCACCGAGACCTGCATCGAGTACCTGCGCGGCGAGCACACCTTCCCGGTGGGGCTCACCCGTGAGGTGACGGCCCACCTCGAGCGGCTCGAGCAGGCGGCCGGCAAGAAGCTCGGGGACTCCGAGAACCCGCTCCTGGTGTCGGTGCGCAGCGGTGCCAAGTTCTCGATGCCGGGGATGATGGACACGGTCCTCAACCTCGGGCTCAACGACCGCAGCGTCGAGGGCCTCGCGGCGCGCACCAGCAACCCGCGCTTCGCCTACGACTCCTACCGCCGCTTCATCCAGATGTTCGGCGACGTCGTGGCCGAGGTCTCCAAGGAGCATTTCGAGAAGGCCCTGTCGGCGATGAAGGCCCGCCGCAGGGTCGAGCAGGACGTCGACCTGTCCGCCGACGACCTGCGCCACCTCGCCGAGGTCTTCAAGGACATCTACCGCGAGCACCGCGGCGAGGCCTTCCCGCAGGACCCGCGCGAGCAGCTCGACGCGGCGATCCGCGCCGTCTTCGAGTCGTGGGACAACCGGCGCGCCCGCGACTACCGCCGCCTCAACCGCATCGACCACGACCTCGGCACGGCCGTCAACGTGCAGCAGATGGTCTTCGGCAACACCGGCTCGAACTCGGGCACGGGGGTGGCGTTCACCCGCAACAACGTGACCGGCGAGAAGGCCGAGCCCTTCGGCGACTTCCTCATCAACGCGCAGGGGGAGGACGTGGTGGCGGGCATCCGCACCCCGCGCCCCCTGGCCGAGCTGAAGGACGAGATCCCCGAGGCCTACGAGCAGCTGATCCGCACGATGGACCAGCTCGAGCACACCTACCGCAACATGCAGGACGTGGAGTTCACCATCGAGGACGGTGCGCTCTTCATGCTGCAGACGCGCAACGGCAAGCGCAGCGCCCAGGCGATGGTGCGCATCGCGGTCGACCTGGTGGACGAGGGCGTCCTCAGCGAGCAGGAGGCCCTGGTGTCGCTGGTCGAGCCCGACCAGGTGCGCCAGCTCCTGCTGCCCCAGCTCGACCTGGAGAAGGCGCCGGAGCCCCTGGGGAAGGGCGTCAACGCATCGCCCGGCGCGGCCGTCGGAGCGGTCTGCTTCGCCGCCGACGAGGCCGAGCGCCTCGGCAAGGCCGGCGAGCACGTCATCCTGGTGCGCGACGAGACCACGCCCGACGACTTCCACGGGATGATCGAGGCGCAGGGCATCCTCACCGCCCGCGGCGGCAAGACGAGCCACGCGGCGATCGTGGCCGTCGGCATGGGCAAGCCGGCCGTCTGCGGGGTCACCGCGATCCGGTTCCACGAGGACGGCACGATCACCATCGGCGACGCCACCTTCCGCGAGGGCGACCGCATGACGATCGACGGCACCACCGGGACGGTCTTCGCCGGCGACGCCCCGCTCGTGCCGCCGGACCCCGACAACCCCTACCTGGCGCAGCTCCTGGAGTGGGCCGACCGCGCCCGCACGCTGGCCGTGCGCGCGAACGCGGACACCCCCGAGGACGCCGCCCGGGCCCGCGAGTTCGGAGCCCAGGGCATCGGGCTCTGCCGCACCGAGCACATGTTCCAGGGCGAGGACCGGCTGCCGATCGTGCAGCAGATGATCATGGCCGAGGACGCCGCCGACCGGGTCGGCCACCTGACCACGCTGCGCGGGTTCCAGGAGGAGGACTTCACCGGGATCTTCCGGGCGATGGCCGGCCTGCCGGTGACGATCCGCCTGCTCGACCCGCCGCTCCACGAGTTCCTGCCCGACCTGATCGAGCTCTCCGAGCGGGTGGCCGTGGCGAGGGCCACCGGCCGGCCCGACCCGGAGGCCGACGCGCAGCTCGCGGTGGTGCGCCAGCTCCACGAGGTCAACCCGATGCTCGGCACCCGCGGCTGCCGCCTCGGCATCGAGTGGCCCGACGTCTACCGGATGCAGGTCGCGGCGATCATGACCGCCGCCTGCCGGGTGAAGAAGGAGACCGGCGCGGCGCCGATCGTCGAGATCATGATCCCGCTGGTCGGCTTCGAGGAGGAGTTGCGGATCATGCGCGCCGAGGTGATCGAGGTCGCCGAGATCGTGCAGATCGAGCAGCGGACGGAGGTCGAGTACGCGGTCGGCACCATGATCGAGCTGCCGCGGGCGGCCCTGATGGCCGCCGACATCGCGCGCCACGCCGACTTCTTCTCGTTCGGCACGAACGACCTCACCCAGACGACCCTCGGCTTCAGCCGCGACGACGCCGAGAACAAGTTCCTGACGCACTACCTGCAGAACAACGTGATCACCTTCAACCCCTTCGAGACGATCGACGTCGAGGGGGTCGGCCGTCTCGTGTCGATGGCGGTCAGCGAGGCGCGCGCCGACAAGCCCGGCATCAAGATGGGGGTCTGCGGCGAGCACGGCGGCGACCCCGCCTCGGTGATGTTCTTCCACCACGCCGGCCTCGACTACGTCTCCTGCTCCCCCTTCCGCGTCCAGACGGCGCGCATCGCCGCCGCCCGGGCCGCGCTGGGGGCCTGAGGCGATGGGGATCGACGGCGCCCCGTACGAGCTGGCGAGCCTCGGCGACCTGATCGAGCTGATCGTCGAGGGCTGGACGATCTCGCGCATGCACTACGCCGACCGCTCCGGTCCCTCGGGGCCTCCCGCGGCGTACTTCGGCCTCGCCCGCGGCCCCGACGAGTGGCGCGGGGTCTTCATCCCCGACGACGGCCGGGCCCTGTCGCACCGCTCGCTGGTGGGCCTCTTCCGCGATCACCCGGCGATCTGGAAGCACCGCTCGTCCGACACCATCGCCGCGCCCGGGGCCGAGGGCAGCGTTCCCGCCGAGGAGTGGGGGAGCGTCCCCGATCGCTTCCCCGACGGCATGGCCTTCGGGCCGTCGACCCTGCGCGAGGTGGTGCGGGTGGCCCAGGTGCAGTCGATCGCCGGCCTCGACATCGCCCTTGTCGCACTGGAGCGCCACGACTCGGGCGCCCGGCTGCAGTACATGTGCCACGCGTCCGACCAGCGCACCCGCGCCGAGATGGTGATGCTCGACGTGATCGCGGTCGACGACGCCGGGCGCATGTACCGCGTCGCCTGCGTTCCGTCGGCTCCCGTCGGCAACCGACTGGACGGCACGCTCGTGATCGCGCCGCCCATCCCGGCCGACGTCCGGCGCCTGACCGTGACCGTCGGAACCGTGCTGGACGCCTCGGAGGGCCGTCAGACCTCGGGCCCGTGGGTCTTCCCGATCCCGCTCGCGCCGCGGGAGTGAGCGACCCCGACGGGCTGCCGCGCGAGCCCCCCCTCGGGCCGCGGGCGGCGCGGGCCGCCGACGCCGTACGCGCGCGCCCCGAGGACGCGCACCCCTTCCGCACGGCCTTCCAGCGCGACCGCGACCGGATCCTCCACACCACCTCGTTCCGGCGGCTCAAGCACAAGACCCAGGTCTTCGTGGCCCCGGCGGGCGACCACTACCGGACTCGGCTGACCCACACACTCGAGGTCTCGGCCGTCTCGCGCACCGTGGCGCGGGCGCTCCAGCTCAACGAGGACCTGGTCGAGGCGATCGCGATGGGGCACGACCTCGGCCACGCGCCCTTCGGCCACGCCGGCGAGGCGGCCCTCGACGCGATCCTCCGCGAGCGCCACGGCCGGCGCTTCGAGCACAACGTCCAGAGCCTGCGGGTGGTCGACGTCCTCGAGCGCGGCGGAACGGGTCTCAACCTCACCGAGGCCGTGCGCGACGGGATCCTCCACCACACCGGCCCCGGCCTGCCCGCCACGCTCGAGGGCCAGATCGTCCGCCTGATGGACCGGATCGCCTACGTCAACCACGACATCGAGGACGCGCTGCGCGCCGGCGTGATCACCGACGCCGACCTCCCGGAGGCCGAGATCGCCGTGCTCGGCGGCACCACCTCCGAGCGCCTCACGACCCTCGTCGCCGACGTCGTCGCGCACAGCGCCGAGGGTGACCGCATCCGCCAGTCGCCCGACATCGGCGGCGCCTTCCTGCGCCTGCGGAAGTTCATGTTCCAGAACGTCTATCTCGCGCCGCCCGCGGCCGACGAGGCCCAGCGGGCGAGAGGGGTGGTGCAGGCGCTCTTCACCTGGTTCCTCGAGCACCCCGAGAAGCTGCCGCCCGCGCCCGAGCCCGACCTCGTGCGCCGGGTCACCGACTTCGTCGCCGGCATGACCGACCGCTACGCCCTGCGCCTCTACCGCGACACCTTCATGCCGAGCGAGGGCCCGCTGTAGGTCTCGCTCCGGCCCGAGCGGTGGCGCGCCCTTGCCGGTGGACACCCGTCGCCCGAGAATGGATCCAGCGTGTGCCGCTCCGGGCGGAGCACGAACGGAATCGACGCGAGGGGTGGAGCACATGGGGCTCGATGATCTGGTCAAGAAGGCCAAGGACGTCGCCGGCGATCTGACGGAGAAGGCCAAGGACGTGGCCGGCGACCTGTCCGAGAAGGGCAAGGAGCTGGCCGAGAAGGGCAAGGACGTGGCCGGCGACCTCACCGAGAAGGGCAAGGACGTCGCGGGCGACCTGTCCGAGAAGGGCAAGGACGTCGCCGGCAAGCTCGCCGAGGACGCCAAGGAGGTCACCGAGATCGCCAAGGGCGAGGGCTCCATCGGCGACAAGGCGAAGGCCGCCCTCGACGCGGTCAAGAAGCCCGGGACCCCCGACCCCCAGTGACGCACCGGCCGCCCGCGCCCTCCGGGGCGCGGGCGGAGCGGGTCAGTCGGCGGAGACGACCCCCACGGGACAGGTGACGCCGGTCCCGCCCAGGCCGCAGTAGCCGTTCGGCACCTTGGCGAGGTACTGCTGGTGGTAGTCCTCGGCGTAGTAGAAGGGGCCGGCCGGGACGATCTCGGTGGTGATCGGGCCGTAGCCGCGCTCGGCCAGCAGCGGCTGGTAGGCGTCGCGGGCCGCCTCGGCGATCTCCCGCTGGGCGTCGGAGTACGTGTAGATCCCCGAGCGGTACTGGGTGCCGCGGTCGTTGCCCTGGCGCATCCCCTGGGTGGGGTCGTGGCCCTCGAAGAAGAGGCGCAGGATGTTCTCGTAGCTGGTGACCTCGGGGTCGAAGACCACGCGGACGACCTCGTTGTGCCCGGTCATGCCCGAGCACACCTCCTCGTAGGTCGGGTTGGGCGTGTGCCCGCCGGCGTAGCCGACGGCGGTCGTGTGGACGCCCCCGGCCTTCCAGAAGATGCGCTCGGCGCCCCAGAAGCAGCCGAGGCCGACCAGAGCCAGTTCCATGTTCTCCGGGAAGGGCGGCGCGATCGGCGTGCCGAGCACGAAGTGGCGCCCGGTGACCGGCATCTCCTGCTGCCGCCCGGGCAGCGCGTCGTCCACCGACGGGATCTCGGCCTTCATTCGCGAGAAGAGCCCCACGGTCCATCCTCCTTTGCGCGCGGTCATCGACAATCGTAGGCCGGGTGTCGCTCCGGCGCCCCCTATCCTGTGCGCGTTGAGTGACAGGAGCCTTACGCCGTGCCGTTGATCTCCCCCGACAGCATCGAGTCGGTCCGCCAGGGCGTCGACCTGGTGGAGCTCGTGCGGGGGCGCGTCGAGCTGGTCCGGCGCGGCGGCCGCTGGTGGGGGCGCTGCCCGTTCCACGGACCGGAGCGGACGCCGAGCTTCAGCCTGCTGCCGCCCGACTTCCGCCGCTACTACTGCCACGGGTGCGGGGTGAGCGGCGACGCGATCACCTGGATGCGCGAGCAGGAGGGGGCGGCCACCTTCAGCGAGGCCATCGAGTCGCTCGCTGAGCGCTTCAGCATCCCGGTGTCCTTCGAGGAGGAGACCCCCCAGGACCAGGCCCGCCGCGAGGCCGCCGAGCGCCGCCGCCGGCTGCTCGACCGGGCCGCCGCGTTCTATGCGGAGTACCTCTGGCGGGCCGAGGAGGCCGCGCCGGCCCGCGCCTACCTGCTCGGCCGAGGCTTCGAGGAGGAGCTGGTCCGCCGCCTGCGCGTGGGCTACGCGCCCGGCGGCGGCGCGGTCCTCTCGGGGCGGGCGCTGAAGGAGGGCTTCCGGCGGGAGGAGCTGATCGACGCCGGGCTCGCGCGCCGGCGCGGAGGCCAGGTGGGCGACTTCTTCACCTCGCGGATCATGTTCCCGATCGGCGACAGCCAGGGGCGGGTGCAGGGGTTCGGCGGTCGCACCCTCGATCCGAACGAGCGGGCCAAGTACGTCAACTCGCCCGAGGGCCCGCAGTTCACCAAGCGCAAGCTGCTCTTCGGCCTGGCGGAGGCGCGCGTGGCGGCCACCAGGAGCAAGTACTTCGTCGTGGTCGAGGGCTACACCGACGTGATGGGCCTGCTGGCCGCCGGCATCGATTCGGCGGTGGCCTGCATGGGCACCTCGCTGACGAACGACCAGATCCGCCTCCTCCGCCGGTGGGCGCCGGAGGTCAAGCTCTGCTTCGACGCGGACGCCGCCGGGGAGCAGGCCGCCTGGCGGAGCGTCGAGGCCGGAGCCGACGTCAACCTCGAATGGTCGGCCGTGCAACTGCCGATCGGCCAGGATCCAGGGGAAATGGCCGCCGACGAGGCTGGTCGGACGGCGCTGGCGAGTGCGATACACACGTCACAACCTCTGGTAACTTCCCTCATCGGATCGCGAGTGGCGAGGGCGGGCACGTCTCCCCGTGAGAGGGAGGCGGCCCTCACGGCCATCGCCGAACTGCTCAGGCGCTTCCCCGACTCGGTGGAGAAGGACGATTGGGTTCGCTTGACCGCTAGCAGCCTTCAGCTCTCACCCGGGATGGAGGAGCGTCTGCGCCAGTCCGCGCGCAGCGACGCCCCCCTGGTGCCGATGGTCGCCCCGCAGGCGTCCTCGCCCGAGGAGGTGCGCGAGCTGCGCTTCCTGGCGATGGCGATCGCCGCCCCGGGTCCCGCGCGCCCGTACCTCGAGGGCCTTCCGCCGGCCGCCTTCCAGAACGAGGGGCATCGTCGTGCGTTCGCCCTCATCCGCGACGGCGAGCGCGACCTCGACGCCTGGCCCGACGACCTCGCGCCCGTCGGTCTCGCATTGCGGATCGAGCTGTCGGGATCCGCGCCGACGGCCGCCGAGGTCCGCGAGGCCGCGTACCGTGTTGAGCTCCCGATGCTCGAGCGAAGGGCGGCGGAGATGCGCATGAAGGGCGACGAGCAGGGCCGTCTGGAGGCGCTCGACCTGGCGCGCCGGGTGCGCGCCGCGCTGAGGGCGGACACGTGAGCACCGACGTTTCGGTCACCGGCCTCGAGGAGGTGCGCGAGCTCATCCAGGAGGGCCGCGAGCTCGGGGGCCTGTCGCTGACCCGCATCGCCGACGTCGTGGAGGCCGCCGACCTCAACGAGGAGCAGCAGGAGCGCCTGCTGCAGGTGCTCGCCGAGATGAACATCGAGGTGCTCGGCGAGGGCGTGGAGATGCCGGGCACGACCGGGGGCGGGGGCCCGCGGCTCGACCTCTCGGTCAAGGCGCACTCCAACGACCCGGTGCGCATGTACCTGCGCGAGATCGGCCGGGTCCCGCTGCTGACCGCCGCGCAGGAGGTGTCGCTCGCCAAGCGCATCGAGCGGCGCGACATGAACGCCAAGGCGACGCTGATCGAGGCCAATCTGCGCCTCGTGGTGTCGGTCGCCAAGCGCTACGTCGGCCGCGGGCTGGCCTTCCTCGACCTGATCCAGGAGGGCAACCTCGGCCTGATCCGCGCGGTCGAGAAGTTCGACTACCGCAAGGGATACAAGTTCTCGACCTACGCGACCTGGTGGATCCGGCAGGCGATCACCCGCGCGATCGCCGACCAGGCCCGCACGATCCGCGTGCCGGTGCACATGGTGGAGACGATCAACCGCCTCTCGCGGGTCCAGCGCCAGCTGCTGCAGGACCTCGGGCGGGAGCCGACCATCGCCGAGATCGCCCACGAGCTCGAGGTCACCCCCGAGCGGGTCCGGGAGATCCAGAAGGTCGCGCAGGAGCCGGTGTCGCTGGAGACGCCGGTGGGGGAGGACGAGGACTCCGAGCTCGGAGACCTGATCGAGGACGCGGGCATCCAGAGCCCGGCCGACGCCGTGGCCATCCTGCTCCGCTCCGAGGAGCTCGAGGGCATCCTCTCCCAGCTCACGCACCGCGAGCGCAAGGTGCTGGAGCTCCGTTTCGGGCTCCGCGGCGAGGAGCCGCGGACCCTGGAGGAGGTCGGCCAGCGCTTCGGGGTGACGCGCGAGCGCATCCGCCAGATCGAGGCGAAGACGCTCACCAAGCTCCAGGCCTACCGCGACACCGAGCGGCTGCGGGAGTTCCTGGACTGAGCCTGAATCCGGCGCGGAGCCGCGGCTAACCCGCACCACTCCGCCGCGCCGCGCCGGATGCCGCGCCCCCGGGCGGCGGCGAGCATGGATCCGACCCCATCCCGGAGG
>JAEMRL010000411.1:1819-2544 GCA_016463385.1 Thermoleophilia bacterium | reverse complement strand
GCTCCTGTGGCTCGCGATCGGGGGCGTCATGACGGTCGCCCTGCTGATCTGGCTCGGGGTGGGCGAGACCGGCGATCCCGCCTCGCTGCCGGTGGGCGGCGGCGCGTCCGGGGGCTCCACCTCGGTCCCCGTCGTGACCGAGCCCGACACGGCCGCCACCGAGGCGCCGGTCGCCACGAAGAAGACCTCCATCGTCCTCGAGGGCACCGGGACCTACGGCTGCTACGTCGAGGTGCGGGGCAAGAACGCCAAGGGGCGCCTGGTGGTCCAGCGCATCCTGGAGCCCGGCGACTCGGTCGAGTTCAAGGTCCTCAACGGCATCTGGGTCCGCGCGACGAACCCCGCCGAGCTGAAGGTGACGATCGCCGGCAAGGCGGCGTCGCTCGACAGCACGACCGGCGGCACCTGGCTGATCACGACGACCGGGGTCAAGAGCGCCGGCTGACCACCGGGTCGCGGGGCCGCGCGCGGCGATCCTCGTCACGGGTGACGAGATCCTGCGCGGACGCATCCAGGAGCGCAACGCGGGCATCCTCTCGCGCTCCCTCGAGTCGCACGGCGTCGAGGTGGACCGCGTCGAGATGGTCGGCGACGGCCTGGAGGCGATCGGCGGGGCGCTGAACCGGATGCTCGAGGGCGGTTACGACCTCGTCTGCGTGTCGGGAGGCCTCGGCCCGACCCACGACGACCTCACGATGGAGGCCGTCGCCGGTGCGACGGGCCGC
>JAEMRL010000411.1:0-1809 GCA_016463385.1 Thermoleophilia bacterium | reverse complement strand
CTGCTGGACCGCGACCAGGTCGTGGCCCGGGCCACCGGCCGCCCCCTCGCCCTCGACGAGCGGGCGCTGGAACGCGTTGAGGCCCGCAGCGGGAGCCTGCGGGGCGACCCCGCGATCCTCGCCGCCCTGCGGCGCAAGCAGGCGATGCTCCCGGACGGGTCGGTGATGCTTCCGCCGCCGGGCACCGCGCCCGGCTGCATCGTGCGACACGGCGGCACGACCCTCGTCGTGCTCCCGGGCCCGCCCTGGGAGCTCGAGACGATGTGGGAGGCCGCGCTCGGCGAGCCCGTGCTGGCGGAGGTCATCGCCCGCGCGCCGGCGGCGGACGAGCGGGTGCTGCGCATCCACGGCGTCCCGGAGTCGACGCTCGTGTCGGTGATCGCCGACCTCGACCGCGCCGACTGGGGGCGTCTGCGGGTCGGCATCTGCGCCCGCGACGGGGAGCTCGAGATGACGGTGCGGTGCGCGCCGGCCGACTCGGGCGCCGCCGACGCGCTGGAGGCCCTGGTCGTGGAGGGCCTCGGCGACGCCGTGTTCAGCCGCGACGGGGCGACGATCGACGACGTCGTCGCGCGGCTGCTCACCGCCGCCGGGCAGACCGTCGCGGTGGCCGAGTCGTGCACGGGCGGGGGGCTCGGCGAGCGCCTGACGGCGCGGGCGGGGTCGTCCGCCTACGTGCTCGGGGGGATCATCTCCTACGCCGACGCCGTGAAGGTGGGGGTGCTCGGGGTGGACCCCGCGGTCATCGCGCGCCACGGGGCCGTGTCGCCCGAGTGCGCCGCGCAGATGGCGGTCGGGGCCCGGCACCTGCTCGGCAGCGACTGGGCCGTCGCGATCACCGGCATCGCCGGGCCGGGGGGCGGCAGCGACGAGAAGCCGGTCGGCCTCGTGCACCTCGCGCTGGCCGGTCCCGCGGGCGTCGTGCATCTGGAGCAGAGGCGGGGCGGCGACCGGGATTCGATCCGCGCGCGGGCCGTCGCGGGGGCTCTCCACCTGCTCCGTCTCGGGATCTCCGGCACCGCCGGAGGGTGACCGCGGCGGGGTCGGGGACGGCGCGCTTCCGGCGCGATCGGCACGAACGCGTGTTCGACGTCAGCCGATGCGCTCTCTATGATCCTCCCCAGTCGCCGAGAGGGTCGTCCCGGTGAGGGGCTCCATCCGGTAGTCATCGACACACCTCAAGGGGAGGCCCTCCGTGGAGAAGCACGAGGCGCTCGGCTCGGCCGTCGCGCAGATCGAGCGGCAGTTCGGCAAGGGCGCCATCATGAGGATGGGGGACAGCCCGGTGACGGAGATGTCCGCCGTCCCGACGGGCTCGCTGGCGCTCGACATCGCCCTCGGCATCGGCGGCATCCCCCGCGGTCGGATCGTCGAGATCTACGGGCCGGAGAGCTCCGGTAAGACCACGATGGTCTACCACCTGATCGCCCAGGCCCAGAAGCGCGGCGGCCTGTGCGCCTTCATCGACGCCGAGCACGCGATGGACCCGGCCTACGCCAAGGCCATCGGGGTCGACGTCGACGAGCTCCTGCTGTCGCAGCCCGACCACGGCGAGCAGGCGCTCGAGATCGCCGACCTCCTCGTGCGGTCGGCCGCGCTCGACGTGATCGCGATCGACTCCGTCGCGGCCCTGGTGCCGAAGGCGGAGATCGAGGGCGAGATGGGCGACACGCACGTCGGCCTCCAGGCCCGCCTGATGTCGCAGGCCCTGCGCAAGCTCGCCGGCAACCTGCACCGCGCCAACACCATCTGCATCTTCACCAACCAGCTGCGCGAGAAGATCGGCGTGATGTTCGGCTCGCCCGAGAC
>JAEMRL010000056.1:2638-10060 GCA_016463385.1 Thermoleophilia bacterium | reverse complement strand
GGCCGCAGCGTGGTCGTCGAGGAGGGAGAGCGTCGCGGCCAGATCGAGGGACTCTCGCCTGACCCGCGACGGGGCCCGGGCGATCGGGGGGCGGGGTCGCGTCCGTGGTGCCGCCACCTCGAGCAGCGCCATCAGGCGCTCGCGACGAGCGCGTGCGGGTCGCCGCCGATTGCGATCCGGCCGCCGTGCCGGTCGGGATTGCAGGCGTCCTCGGGCAGGTCGGGATTGAGCGCGCGGAAGATGTAGGCGCCGGGGCGGAAGGTCCCCAGCCAACCCTGGCGCCCGCAGAGCTCGTCGAGCCCGTCCCGGACCTGCGATTCGCTCATCGGGGAACACGCCGATCCGGGTGGCTCGTGGCCGGGCCCGGCGCCGCCGCCCTCCAGCACGATCTCCGGGTGGTACGGGTGGATGTGGAGCACGTCGGCCGTCGCGAAGGCACCGTTCAGGTCCGGGCGCCTGCCGATCATCCGCAGGATGATCCGCGCGTCCTCACTCAGCGCGTCGATCCGCCGGCCCGCCGTGGTACCGCGGTCGTCTGCGGCTGCATCCATGTCGTCACCCCGTCACTCGCGTCCTCGCAGGACGCCACCGGGGTCCGGGGCAGCGTGGCCGCCGCGACCGGGGTCGGGCGACTCAGACGCGACGGTAGCACCGCGCGGCACGTTCGCCGTTGCATTTGCGCACCCAGCCTTGATACTGACGTCGTTCGTCAGGGCGTCTGCCCGCTGCCCGAGACCCCGGCGGTGCTCTCCCATCGTCGGAGGCGCGGCATGAGTCGGTTTCCACGCAGGGGTTTCGCGACGCGCCGCCCGCCTGTCGTCGCGGCCCGGCGATGACCGCCCAGCGCGACCGCGAACGCCTCCAGCGGATCGCCGCCGTCGTCTCCGCGGCGGACGCGAGCGATCCGGCGCGCGCGATCTGCGACGCCTGCGTGGCGGCGCTCCCGGTCGCCGGCGCGAGCATCGTCCTGACGGCGGGGGGCATCCCGACGGCCCTGGCCTCCTCCGACGCCGTCGCCGCGCGCATCGAGGAACTCCAGGCGACCCTCGGAGAGGGCCCCTGCGCGGATGCCTGCGAGAGCGGCCGCCCGGTGGGCGAGCCGGATCTGGCCGCGCCGCGCAGGGCTCGCTGGGTCGCCTTCGCCCCGGCCGCCCTGGCCGCCGGGGCGGCGGCGGTCTTCGCCCTCCCCGTGCGCATCGGCGCCGTCCGCCTCGGCGCGCTCACGTTCTACCGCTCCCGCGCGGGCGACCTGTCCGACGAGCAGCACGTCGACGCGCGGTTGATGGCCGATGTCGTGGCTCACGTCGTGCTGGCGATTCAGGCGCAGGCGGCGCCGGGGACCCTCGGCCCGGCACTCGAGCCGCTCGTCGGCCACCGCGCGGTCGTCCACCAGGCGTCGGGCATGGTCAGCGTCCAGCTGGGGGTCGGCGTCGGTGAGGCGCTCGTCCGGCTCCGCGCTCACGCATTCGCCGCCGGCCGTGAGCTCGGTGATGTCGCAGCCGACGTCGTGGCCCGACGACTGCGGCTGGGTTGAGTGGACGCGCGCCCACCCACCGCATACCGTCGGCACCCCGTCCGATGATCGTCCTCCCCGGAAGGAAGGTCCTGCGCTGACCCGAGATCAACGACTGGGCTCCACCTTCGTCGAGCTGGCCGACAGCCTCGTCGACGACTTCGACGTGGTCGAGCTGATGGTGCTGCTCACCGAACGCTGCGTCGAGCTGCTCGACGTCTCCGCGGCCGGCCTCCTGCTCTCCGACGGCAGCGGCGCGCTGCGGCTGATGGCCGCGACGAGCGAGGCGACCGAGATGGTCGAGCTCTTCCAGGTGCAGAGCGACGAGGGCCCGTGCTGCGATTGCTTCCGCTCGGGCGTCCCCGTCAACGCGGTCGACCTCACCGACGAGAGCGAGCGGTGGCCGCGGTTCGCACCCGTCGCGGTCGCCGCGGGCTTCCACGCCGTCTCGGCGTTCCCGCTGCGCCTTCGCGGCCAGGTGCTCGGGGCGCTCAACCTCTTCCGCACCGAGCCGGTGATGCCGGGCCGCGCGGACATGGCCACCGCGCAGGCCCTTGCCGACGTCGCCACGATCGCCCTGCTCCAGAACCGGGCGATCACCGTGTCGCACGAGCTCAACGAGCAGCTCGAGCACGCGCTCAACAGCCGGATCGCGATCGAGCAGGCGAAGGGCGTCATCGCCGAGCGTCTCACCTGCGGGGTCGACGAGGCGTTCAGCCGGCTCCGCCGCTTCTCCCGCAACGGGCAGAGGCGCCTGTCCGAGGTCGCCCGCGATGTCGTCGAGGGGCGGTTGACCCCCGAGGAGATCGACACGATCCGCCGCTGATAGGTTCCGGAATTCAGGTGTAAAGTCGTTGTTCGCGGTGGGGCTCTCCCCGCCGCTGCCGCCCCGGACCCCGGCGGCGTCCGTCCTGGGACGCGTGCGGAGGTGACGTGCCGGCAGGTTCTCGATCCCCCGAGGGGGAGCGCCGTGAGGCGGATGCCCGCCGGGAGGCCGAGCGTGTCGCCGATTCCCGGATCGCCTCCGAGGCCGAGGCCTTGGTCGCCCGCGCCGACGGCCGCCTCTCGGAGGCCGACCGGGTGGCGTCCGACGGCGACCAGATCGCGTCAGACGCCGACCAGGACCTCGCCGACCGGGACCAGGCCGCCTCGGACCGGGACCAGGCGACCGCCGACCGCGAGCACTCGCGGCCCGAGCACGACCCGGAGGGCGAGGGCGACTACCTGAGGGCTCGGCGCGAGCGTGGTGAGGTCGGCCGCGAGCGCGACGTGACCGCCTCGGTCCGGGCCGGGGTGGTCGCCGCCCGCCTCGACCGCGCCGATCTGCGCGACGAGATCGCCCGGCTCCGCGACGCGAGCGCCGATGAGCGCGATCGCACCGCGCTCGCCCGCGACGAGCACGAGGCCGTCCGTGACGGCGAGGCCGTCGGGCGGGCGGGCGGCGACTCGCGCGCGGCTCTCGCGGCGCTGCGCCGCCAGAACGCCGCGATCCGCGAGGGTGCGCGGCTCGAGCGCGCTCACGCCGCGGCCGATCGCGTGGCGGCGGTGGTGGACCGTGAGAGGGCCGCGGCCGACCGCCGTGACGCGGGGCTCGACGAGCTGACCGGAGTGTTCCGGCGGGGCAACGGCGAGCTCGCGCTCGCGCACGAGCTCGCCCGCGCCCGGCGGCTCGGCCGTGCGCTCGTCATCGCGATGATCGACATCGACGGCCTCAAGGAGGTCAACGACGCGCAGGGCCACGCCGCCGGCGACGCTCTGCTGCGCGACGTGCCGCGGGCGATGGTCGCCACGCTGCGCGCCTACGACGTGACGGTGCGGTGGGGCGGGGACGAGTTCGTCTGCGCGCTCTCCGACGTCGACCTCGCGACCGCCGCGCAGCGGATCACCCAGATCCAGGGGGCGCTCGACGCCCTGCACCCGGGCGCCTCGATCAGCGCCGGGCTGGCCGAGTTGCGGCCCTCCGACACCCTCGAGGCGGTCATCGGGCGCGCCGACGGAGCCCTCTACGAGGTCAAGGCGCGGCGGGGGCACTGAGCGGCCGCCGCCGCCCCACCGCTCAGGGCTGGGTCAGCGTCACCGCGATCGCGTCCGAGCCGTCGCGCAGTTCGAGACGGCCCGCCTGGATGGTGTAGGTCGCCGCCGACTCGAGCGCGCGCAGGTACCGCTCCTCCTGCTCCATCAGCTCCGGTGGCCCGGCCTTCAGGGTGGAGGCGGGCGGGGCGATGGAGATCCCCGTGGCGCCGCCGCTCCCCGGGGTGGTCTCGTAGGTGGTCCGGTACGTGTTGACCCCGGAGTCGCCCGTGAGCGTCAGGTCCTCGCCGAAGACGGCGGTGATCTCGCTGCCCGCGGCGAGGGAGACCACGGCCTCCTTGCCGTTGTTGTACCCCGTCACCTGCCATGCGCCCACGATGGTCGCGTCGCTCGCCTCATAGGTGAGCACCGTCTCGCCGGAGGAGTCGGCGATCGTCAGCCTCTCGCCGTCGGAGGAGAAGGTGGCCGCGCTCTCGAGGGCCTTCAGATAGTCGCTCTCGGCGGCGAGGGCCTCGGGCGGTCCGCCGATCTGCGTCGAGGCGAGCGGGCCGATCGACAGGGTGCCCGCGACGCCGTCCGATTCGAAGGCCCCGCGATACGTGTTGACCGCCGCCCGTCCGCTGACGCGGTCGCCGGCGAAGGTGGCCTCGGTCGTCAGCCCGGCGGGCAGCTCGCGCAGCGCCCCGCCGGACGCGTAGAGGGTGAGGTCCCAGGTCCCCTGGAGCGGGCCACCGCGCGCCGCCCCGGCGTCCGGCTCATCGTCCGACGAGCCGCATGCGCCGAGAACCATCAGCGCCGCCGCGAACACCACGAGCGCTCCGACCACGGTCACCCGACGAGACATGGCTCCTCCTACCACCCCGGGACGTCCGGCCGGACCCTACAGCCCTATCCGAGCGGGCCGAGGGCCAGCACGACGTCGTCTTCCAGGGCCGCGACCATCTCCTGCAGCCGCGCGCCCCCGAGGCCGAGGGCCGCCGCCACCTCGGCGCGGGTGCGGGGCCGGGCGGGATCGCGGTCGAGGCCGAGGCGCAGGCGCGTCACCGCCGCGAGGTCGGCCTCCAGCCGCGCGAGGGCGGGCGACAGGCGCAGGTCGGCGAGGTCGCGCGCGCCCGTGAGGCGAAGCACGTCGCCGCGGAAGCGTCCGAGGTCCTCGTCGTCGCCCATCCGCTCACCCCCGGGGTCGGCCGGCGACCGCGCGCGCCGGGCCCCCGCATCATGCCCTCAGGCCGTACAGAGGTGACGCCGCACCACGGTCCGCGTGCGGGAGAAGTTGTCGCCGTCGGGGTCCTCCACGTCGAGCGTCACGCGATACCGGCCGCACTTCGGCGGGCGCGCGGGGTGCAGCAGGCCGGTGACGCGCCGCTCGCGCACCGAGCCCTTCACGCCGTTGTAGACGACCGCGCCCTGCGGGTCGCGAACCGTCAGCTGCCACACCAGTCGCGGGCCGATGTCGCCGCGGACGCGCCAGCCGATGTCGAGGCAGCTGGTGTCGCCGCAGGGGACCGCCCGCGCGGTGAAGGGCTCGAGCCGCGGGACATCGCCGCCGGTCAGCAGGTCGTCGCCGGCGACGGCCGACACCGAGACGGTCAGGAGGGCGATCAGCGCGAGGGCGAGAGGGAGAGTGCGTCGCAGGCCGGGATGGTCCGCCGCGCGGCTGTGGCCGCCGCGCTACGGGCGTCTAGTCCGTTCGGACGGGCCGCGCGAGGCGCCGGCGGGCCGGGCCCGCCGGCCGCCGCATCGCCTCAGTGCGCGGGGTCGCGCTCGGACGCGGGCCAGGGCGTCAGCAGCAGCAGGACCTGGGCGTCGTCGATGGCCGACACCGCATGGCGCTCGGAGGGCTCGAAGAACGCGAGCCCTCCCGGTCCCATCTCGCGGCCGCCCTCCTGCGCGCCGATCACGCTGACCCGCCCGCTGGCCACCACGAGCCAGGCCCCCTCGTGGACCTGATGGTCGGCCAGCGCCTGACCGGCCTCGAGATGGATCGCGATCGCGCGTCCCTCGGGCGCGGAATGCAGCACCTCGGGCCGTCCGGAGGAGATGTCGAGCCCTGGGAGATCCCATGTGATCATTTTCGAGCTCCTCGTTCCGAGGCTCCGGGTGGCCTACCTCTACCCGCTGGGCCACGCGTCAACCGGCCCGCCCGCTGCGCGGGGGCCGCCCCGTTGCTCCCACCGGGCCCGCGGCGGCGCGCACGTCTACGATGTCGCGCATGCCCGCGGCATGGCCCGATCTCCCGCTCTACTCCCAGTGGCGGGAGACCTGCGACACGCTCCACGCGCACACGCAGGTGCTCGGCAAGCTGGCCGTGGCGCTCGCCCCGCCCGAGCCGCAGCTCCAGCACGCCGCCCTGCGGCTCACCGCGCGCGGCTGGGAGACCCCGGTGCTGCCGGCGCCCGACGGATCGGGCGCGATCGTCGTCGCGCTCGACCTGCGCACCCACGAGGCCGTGGCCGAGCACACCGACGGCCGGGAGATCCGGATCTCGCTCACCCCGCACCGGGCGGTCGGCGAGGTGACGCGCGACGTGCTCGCGGCCGTCGGCGAGCTGTCCGGCGGACCCGTGGAGATCAACGCGGCTCCACAAGAGGTTCCCTGGACCGTCCCCCTCGACCGGGACGACGAGCACGCCACCTACGACACGGCCCAGGTGGCCGCCCACCACCTGGCGGCGACGCAGGTGGCCCTGGCGCTCGCGGAGTTCCGGGCGCCCTACCGCGGCCGCTCGACGCCGGTCAACGCCTGGTGGGGCTCGTTCGACCTGGCCGTGAACCTCTTCTCCGGCGCGCCGGCCGATCCGCCGTCGGACGACTTCATCATGCGCAACGCCATGGACGCGCAGGAGGTGGCGGTCGGCTGGTGGCCGGGCGACGGCCGCTACGACCGGCCGGCCTTCTACGCCTACGCCCATCCGGCGCCCGAGGGCTTCGCCGGCGCGGGTCTCGCGCCCTCGGCCGCCCGCTGGGACGGCGACCTCGGCGAGTACGTGCTCGACTGGGCCGACGTCGTCGCGGCCCCCGATCCCCGCGCCGCCGTGGTCGAGTTCGCGCTGTCGGCCTTCCGCCACGCGTGCGAGGTCTGCGGCTGGGATCCGGCGCTCCCGGCGAGCGCCGCCGGCACACCTCCTCCGATCGCCTGAAACCACTCTTCCGGCTAGGCGCGCCCGTCCACAGGATTGGGTAGGTTCGCCCCGATGCTGAACCGAGGCCTCCCAGCCGTGCGGACCATCCGGCGACGCGTGCCTCTCGCGTTGGCCGCGATCGCCGCCGCCGGGATCGGGGGAGTCGCGGGACCCGCCGCCGCCGCCCCGACCATCACCGGGAACGACGTCTGGGGCATCGCCACTCCGGATCCGGAGTTCACGATCTCCTCGGCGGATCCCGCCGGGTTCTCGTGGGCCCTCGACGCCAACCTCCCCGAGCCGGGCGTGTCGCCGCTCGTGGTGAAGTTCCCAGGCCTTGCGGAGGGCGCCCACACGCTCACGGCCACCGATCTCACGAGCGGCGATCCGTCCGTCGTCAAGGCGTTCCGCGTCGATCTGACGCCGCCGAAGGCGACGGTGACGCGGCCGGTCGGCGGGGCTCAGTACGACGTCGGCGCCTCGGTGCTCGCCGAGTACGTCTGCGAGGAGGCCGTCAGCTGCGCGGGACCGGTGGCCTCGGGCGCGGCGATCGACACCGCCGCCGCCGGCATGAAGTCCTTCAAGGTCACCGCCACGGACGATGCCGGCAACGAGGAGATCAGCATCGTCGACTACGTCGTGCGGGCGCCGGGCACGACCGCCGGCGGCATCTCCGGCACGCCGTCCGAGCCGATCACCCTGGTGCCGCGGGTGGACCCGAAGCCGCGCGCGACCCCCTTCCGCCCGCGCACCCTGA
>JAEMRL010000056.1:0-2538 GCA_016463385.1 Thermoleophilia bacterium | reverse complement strand
GTGCCGCGGGTGGACCCGAAGCCGCGCGCGACCCCCTTCCGCCCGCGCACCCTGAACGTCGCGGCCCTGCGCCCCCGGGTGGGCCTTAGGGTGCCGACGCGCACGCCCCTCCTCCGCTGGACCAAGCGCGAGGGCGCGACGCTCTACAACGTCCAGATCTACTGGCTGCGTGGCAAGAGCGCGACCAAGGTGGCCTCGCTGTTCCCGCGTGGCGGCAACGTGCGTGTGCCGCGTGGCCGGGTGGCCTACGGCAAGACCTACATCTGGCGCGTCTGGCCGTACGTGAAGGGCCGCTACACCACGCGGCCGCTGGGCCTCAGCTACTTCTCGGTGAAGAGGGCGCCCGCCCGCTGAGCCCGGTGGCCCGGCGCACCAGGGCGGCGCTCAGGCGGGCGCGTCCACCGGGGCCGTGGTGAGGGGGCGGGGCACTCCGAACAGGCCCTCCACCTCGCCGGCCGGCATCGCGCGCCCGAGCAGGAAGCCCTGGATCGAGTCGCAGCGCAGGGCGACGAGGGTGCTCAGCAGCTCCTCGGTCTCCACACCCTCGGCGATCACCTCGAGGCCGAGGTTGTGCCCCAGCTCGATCGTCGAGCGGACGATCGCCGCGGCGCTGCCGCCCGCGCCCATCTCGAGCACGAACGACTTGTCGATCTTGAGCACGTCCACCGGCAGCCGGGCGAGGTATCCGAGCGAGGAGTTCCCTGCGCCGAAGTCGTCGATCGCGATACGCACCCCGAGGTCGCTCAGCTGCGAGAGGACGGCGCTCGCGCGCGGGGGGTCGGAGAAGATCGTGTTCTCGGTGATCTCCAGCTCGAGCCGGTCGGGTGCGACGCCGTGGCGGCGCAGGCAGCCGATGACGTCGTCGGGGAAGGTCGCGTCGAGGATGTCCCGGCCCGTGACGTTGACCGCGACGCCCACGTCCCAGCCGGCGTCGCGCCAGGCGGCGCACTGCGCCACGGCGGTGTCGAGCACGTGGAAGGTGAGGGGCCGGATCAGGTCGGTGTGCTCGGCGAGCGGGATGAACTCGTCGGGCATGATCAGCCCGAGCTCGGGGTGCTCCCAGCGCACGAGGGCCTCGACGCCCCGGATCCCCCGGGTCGCCGCGCCGGCCTGCGGCTGGTAGGCGACGACGATCTCGCCGGTGGCGATGGCCTGGCGCAGGCCCGTGAGCAACTTCAGCCGGGTGGGGGAGTAGTGGTCCTCCCCGGCGTCGTAGACCGCCGCGGTGTGCGACTCCTTGCTGCGGTAGAGGGCGACGTCGGCGTGGCGGATCAGCGTCTCCACATCGTCGCCGTGCCGGGGGAAGATGGCGATGCCGATGCTCCCGGCCACCTCGATGTCGAGGCCGGCGACGCTGACGGGTGTCGCGAGCGCCTCGTTCAGCGCGGCCGCGAGGGCGAGCGCCTCCTCGGGGGTGCCCACCCCCGGCGCCAGCACGCCGAACTCGTCGCCGCCGAGGCGCGCGACGGTGTCGCTGGCGCGCACCGACGACCTGAGGCGGTGGCCGATCGCCAGCAGCAGTGCGTCGCCGCTCTGGTGGCCGAGGGTGTCGTTGACCTCCTTGAAGCGGTCGAGGTCGACCATCATCACGGCGGCCGGCTCGCCGGCGCGCAGGCCGCGCGCGATCTCCTGGGAGATCCTGTCGCGGAAGAGGGTGCGGTTCGGCAGATCCGTCAGCGGGTCGTGCAGGGCCTGGTGGCGGAGGGCCGTCTCGCTCGCGTCGAGCTCGGTGTTCTTGTCGAGCAGCTCCTCGACGAGCCCGAGCGCCACGTTGCGCCGCCGCCGCATGCCCTCCACCAGCAGCGCGAGCACGATCGAGACGATCGTCCCCGCCGCGAGCAGGATCCACGGGCCGAAGGTGGCGGAGAAGCCGGTCGCCTCGTAGGAGGCGAACACGGCGATGAACTGCTGTCCGGCGAGCTGGATCCGCTTGATCAGGCGCTCGCCTCCGATCGGGAGCTCAGGCGAGGTGGTGATGAGCAGGGCGTCCGGGCTCTCGCGGCCGAGATAGACCGCGAAGACGATGCCGGTGCTCGTGCGCGACGAGGTGGACAGGGCCGCGGGGACGCTGATCTCCGAGTAGACCGCGTAGCGGCTTCCGGGCCCCGCGACGCCGGTGATGCCGAGCGTGCGCACGCCGCCGATCGTGTCGGAGACGACGATGTCCATGACGCCCGACTCGGCCGTGGCGCGCACCCTGTCGACGCACGCCGCGTCCGCGACGCAGCGATCGAGCAGCACGGGGCCGCCTCCGGTCACCGTCACGACGCGCGCGCCCTGGGCGGTGAGGTCGAGCAGTGAGGCGTTGGTGATGATCGGCAGCGCCGCGTCGCCGAGCGCCGTGCTGACGGAGCGGTCGAAGGCCTCCGGCTGACCGTCGGTGGCCGTGGCCACCGCGCTCCCGGTCGACAGCACGGTCTGCAGCGACTGACCCACCGCCCCGAAGAGCGCGGACGTCTGCTCCGCGTCGCTGCTCAGCCTCTGCTCACGGCTCTCGGCCATCCCCGAGCGCAGCTGGATGGTCGCAAGGCCGGTGAC
>JAEMRL010000055.1 GCA_016463385.1 Thermoleophilia bacterium | reverse complement strand
TCCCGACGCACGACGAGGCGATCGCGGCCCTCGGACCGCACGAGGCCGAGCTGGAGGGGATCGTGGCGCGTCCGTGGAGCGCGTGGGCGACGATGAGCGCGATCATCGACAAGGGCCATCAGCACGAGGTGGCCCGGAGCATCGGCTTCCCCGTGCCCGCCACGGTCACGCCGGACGACGATGCCGACATCGTCGCGCTCTCGCGCGACCTGCGCTTCCCGGTGATCCTGAAGCCCCGCTACAGCCCCGAGTTCCGCCGCCGCTTCCGCGCGCAGGTTCTGGAGGCCGCCGATCCCGAGGAGCTCCGGCGCCAGTGGGAGCTCGCCGCCGAGTACCGGCCGCAGCTCTCGGAGGTGATCCCGGGCGACGACTCGCAGCTCTGGTCGCTCGGCAGCTACCGCGACGCGGCCGGGCGCCCGCTCGGCTCGTTCACCGGCCGCAAGCTGCGCCAGTGGCCGCCGCGCTTCGGCACCGCCCGCGCGGCGGAGGGGCACTGGGACGCCGACTACGCCGCCCGGGGGCACGCGCTGCTCGACGCGCTCGGCTTCCACGGCATCTCGCAGGTGGAGACCAAGCGCGACGCCCGCGACGGGCGCGACTACCTGATCGAGGTCAACCCGCGCTCATGGCTGTGGGTCGGCCTGGCGACCAACTGCGGGGTCAACCTCCCCTACCTGGCGTGGCGGGATGCGATCGGAGACCCCCTCACCCTGCCGCCCGGCCACCGCAGCGGGGTGCGCTGGATGCTCGCGACCAAGCACCTGGCGGGGAGCGCGCGCGAGATCCGGCGCGGGCAGTGGAGCGCGGGTGCGTTCGCGCGGACCCTCCGCCCTCCAGTCGTGGACGGGGTGCTCGACCCGCGCGACCCGCGGCCGGCGCTCGCCCTCTACGGCCGAGCCCTGCGCCGCCTGGTGCCCCGGCGTGGCTGATCTGCGCATCCACATCGCGGGGACCCGGGCGCCCTTCGTCCCGCGGGCCCGATGGGTTCTCGAGACCTTCGCCGATGGTCTGGGCCTCGCCCCGGTGTTCGTCGACGGACCCGCCGACCTCGTCTACGCACCCGAGCGGCCCGCCGAGGGGGTCTGGATCCCCGCCGACCTCTCCGCGCAGGCGTTCTTCGAGGGCACGGAGGCGTTCCCGGCGGCGGCCGTCCACCGCGCGGCCGGGCTGACGCTGCTCTTCGCGCCGTCGCACTCCGGCGAGCCCCTGCCCGGCGACCTGGTGGCGAGCGCCTTCTACCTGCTGGCGCGCTGGGACGAGCTGCGCGTCGCCGAGCGCGACCGGTTCGACCGCCTGCCCCTCGCGGCGAGCGCGTTCGGGCGCATCGCGGGCCTCGATCTCGAGGATCCGGCCGTCGAGGGCTACCTCGCCGCGCTGCGGCGGGCGCTGCGCCTGCCGGCGCCGGAGGCCTGGAGCGTGGCGCTGACCCACGACATCGACCGCATCCGGCGTCGCACCCCGAAGGGCCTGGCCGGTATCGCCCGGCGCAGGGGGCCGCGGGGCGTGGCGGCCGCGCTGACCGGACCGGACCCGTGGGACAACGTCCCCGACCTGCTCGAGGCGGCGTGGCTGCGCGGCGCGCGGCCGACCGTGTTCCTGATCGGGCGCAACGCCCACCCGCTCGACGGGACGCCCCGGCGCACCTACGAGCGCGAGCGCCCCGCGATCGCCGCGGCCGTGCGGGCCGCGGGGGGCGAGGTGGGCCTGCACGCGTCGTTCGCCTCGTCGGAGAGCGGAGAGGCCCTCGCGGAGGAGATGGCGGGTCTGCGGGGCGAGGTCGGGCCGGTGGAGGGCGTCCGCTTCCACTACCTGCGCTTCCGCTACCACCAGACCGTGCGGTGGCTGGAGGCCGCCGGCGCCGTCTACGACTCGAGCCTCGGCTTCAGCGAGGCGCCCGGCTTCGCTGCCGGCATCGCCCGGCCCTTCCGGCCGTGGCTGGTGGGCGAGGAGCGGCCGGCGAACCTGACCCTGCTGCCCCTCGCCGTGATGGACACCACCCTCCACTCGCACCTCGGCCTCGGCGCCGCCGCGGCCCGGGAGCGCGCGCTGTCGGTACTGGGGACCGTGCGCGACGTGGGCGGCCGGGCGGCGCTGCTGTGGCACAACACCTATCTGGCCGACGACCGCGCGCCCGGCTACGGAGCGCTCTGGGGTGACCTGCTCGACGAGCTCGTGGCCCTCGGGGCCCGCCTCGGCCCGGCCGGATCGCCGTCGCCGGCCCCCGAGGGGCACCGCCTCGACGGGCGCCGGGTGGTGCATCTGACCAGCGTCCACCGGCCACGCGACGTCCGCATCTTCCACAAGGAGGCGCGCGCCGCCGCGGGCGCGGGGGCATCGGCCTGGGTGGGCGCTCCCGCGACGCCGATCCGCCGCGCGCAGCGGCTGGCCGCCGGATGGCGCCTCGCGCGCGCCGCGAGGGCCCGCGACGCCGACGTCTACCACGTGCACGACCCGGAGCTGCTGCCCGCCGCGCTCTGGTTGGCCCGCAGCACGGGCAGTCCCGTGATCTACGACGTCCACGAGTACCTCGGCCAGACGACGCGTACCAAGCGCT
The DNA here is from genome assembly GCA_016463385.1 of Thermoleophilia bacterium. Taxonomy (GTDB): domain Bacteria; phylum Actinomycetota; class Thermoleophilia; order Miltoncostaeales; family Miltoncostaeaceae; genus Miltoncostaea. The sequence continues at coordinate 7,510 of JAEMRL010000055.1, read as the reverse complement.
GGCTGCCCGCGCCGCTCCGGCGGCCGCTGGCGATGGGCGTGGAGCGGGCCGAGCGCTGGGCCGCCGGGCGGCTCGACGGTGTCGTGACGGCCAACGAGGACCTGGCCGCGCGCTTCGCCGCCGCCGGGGCCAACGCCGTCGCGGTGACCAACTCCCCCTGGTCGGACGCCTTCCCCGAGCCCGCGCCGCTGCCGGACGCCCCGGTGGTGCTCTACGTCGGCGGCCTCGGCCCGCTGCGGGGTCTCGAGGTGATGCGGGAGGCCTTCGCGCGGGTCGACGTCCCCGGGGCGCGGCTGATCCTGGCCGGGCCGGGCGATCCGGGGGAGATGCCCGACGGGGTCGAGCACCTCGGGGTGGTCGACCATTCGGAGGTGCCGGGCCTGCTGGCGGGCTGCCGGGTGGCGTGGATCCCGCTGCAGCGCCACGGCAACTACGATCGCGCCGTGCCGACGAAGCTGGTGGAGGCGATGGCCGCGGGACGGCCCGTGGTGGCGAGCGACCTGGGCCGGATGGGCGCGATGGTGCGCGCCGCCGGCTGCGGCCTCGTCGTGCCCCCGGCCGACGCGGATGCGCACGCCGCGGCGATCGCCCGATTGCTGACCGAGCCCGATGAGGCCGCCCGGATGGGGGCCGCCGGCCGGGCGGCCTTCGTCGACGGCCTCGGCTTCGAGGCCCAGGCGCGCGCGCTGACCTCGCTGTACGCCGGGGTTCTCGGGCCGTGAGCCGCGTCCTCTACGTCTCGCAGTACTTCGTCAGCGCCGACCAGCCCGGCGGGGTCCGCCACTGGCAGCACACCCGTGCGCTGGCGCGGGCGGGGCACGAGGTGACCGTCGTGACCTCCTACGTGCAGCACAAGGAGCGGACGGTCCCCGAGCGCTACGCCGGGCGAAAGATGGTCCACGAGGTCGAGGACGGGCTCGACGTCTGGCGCACCTATTCCACGCCCGGCTATGGCCGCGATCTGCGCTCGCGCGTCGCGAGCTACGGCACCTTCGCCTGGTGGTCGGCCCTGGCGAGCGCCCGCGTGAAGCGGCCCGACGTGGTCGTCGCCTCCTCGCCCTCGCTACCCTCCGCCGCCGCCGCGGCGGCCCTCGCACGGGCGCGCGGGGCCCGCTTCCTGCTGGAGGTGCGCGATCTGTGGCCCGACTCGGCGATCGCGATGGGCCTGGTCAACGACCGCCGCACGATCGCCGCCGCGCGGGCCCTGGAGTCGTACTGCTACCGCCGGGCCGACCGGATCGTGGCGCTCACCGAGGGGATCCGCGACGGCATGATCGACCAGGGCGTGAGCCCGGCGAAGATCACGCTGATCACGAACGGCGTCGACCTGGAGATCGGCGCGGTCGAGGGGGCGCCGCCCGCGCCGGCCCCGGTCCCCGCCGACGCCTTCGTCGCCATGTACGTGGGCGCGCACGGCACCTACAGCTCGCTGGAGACCGTCCTCGACGCCGCCGACCGGCTGCGCGACCTCCCGGAGGCCCGGATCATCCTCGTGGGGGGTGGCGACCGGAAGCCGGCGCTCGTGGAGGAGGCGACGCGGCGGGGGCTCGACAACGTCGTCTTCATCGACTCGGTGCCCAAGCGCGAGGTCCCCTCGTGGCTGGCCCGCGCCGACGCCTGCCTGCTGCCGTACCAGGACAACCCGCTGTTCGCGGGGGCCCTGCCCAACAAGGCCTTCGACTACCTGGGCGCCGCGCGGCCGATCATCGCCGCCGCCCCGGCGGGCGAGCTGACCGCGATGGTGGAGCGCGCCGGGTGCGGCGTCGCGGTGCCACCCGAGGATGGCGCCGCCCTCGCCGCCGCGATCCGGGCGCTGGCCGCCGACCGCGAGGGCGCCCGCCGGATGGGCGAGAGCGGCCGGGCCTACGCGCTCGAGCACTACGACCGCGCCACCCTCGCGGCCCGGTTCGTCGCGGTGGTGGAGTCCCTTGCCTAGCGCCGCGGGCGCCGGCCCCGTCGGAGGCCGCGCCAAGCGCGCGCTCGACCTCGCCGTCGCGCTCCCGCTGGCGGTCGCCCTGACGCCCGTGATGGCCGGCATCGCGTTCATGGTCCGCCGCGACTCGCCGGGCCCGGCGCTCTTCCGGCAGCAGCGGATCGGTTACGCCGGGCGGCCCTTCACCCTCCTCAAGTTCCGCACGATGGTGGTCGGGGCCGAGGGGATGGGCGCCGGGCTCGCCGTGACCGTCGGCGACAGCCGCATCACCCCCCTCGGAGCGACCCTGCGACGCCTGTCACTGGACGAGCTGCCCCAGCTCTGGAACATCGTGCGGGGCGACATGAGCCTGGTCGGCCCCCGCCCGACGGTGGCGTCGCAGGTGGAGCGCTACGACGCCCGTCAGCGGGGCAGACTGCTGGCGCGGCCGGGTCTGACGGGCCTGGCACAGGTCACGGGGCGCAACGCCATCCCGTGGTCCGAGCGCATCGAGATCGACCTGACCTACGTCGCGCGCTGGAGCATGCGCCGCGATCTGGCCATCCTCGCCCGCACCGCCCTCGTGGTCGTGCGGAGCGAGGGGACGTACAAGGGCCCGCGCGGCGGGTTCGACCTCCCCCCACCCGGAGCACCCGATGGCTGACGTGAACGTCCTGCTGACCTGCGCGGGACAGCGCGTGGACATCGTCCGCGCCTTCCAGGCCGCGCTCCACGGGGGCACCCACCGGGGCCGCGTGCTGGTGAGCGACCTCGACCCCCTCTCGCCGTCGCTGTTCGCGGCCGACGAGGTCGTGGCGCTGCCCGCCGTGGACGATCCCGGGTACGGGGCCGCGGTCGCCGACGTCTGCCGCCGGGAGTCGGTGCGCGCGGTGCTGCCGCTGACCGACCTCGACCCGGTGCTTCTCGCCGAGGCGGCGCCCGGCATCCGCGCGGCCGGCGCGACGGTGTTCCTGCCCGACGCCGCGGTGGCGCTGGGGTGCCAGGACAAGTGGGAGTGCCACCTGATGCTCGGACGCCGGGGGCTGCCCTCCCCGCCGACCTGGCTGCCCGACGAGGTCGACCCCGCCGACCTGCCCTTCCCGGTGATGCTGAAGCCGCGCCTCGGCTTCGCGGGCCGCCACATCTACCGCTGCGCCGACGCGGACGAGTTGGCCTTCTTCCGCCGCTACAGCCCGGCCGAGAGCGTGGTTCAGCAGGCGCTGCCGGGCCTCGAGTTCAGCATCGACTGCTTCGGCGACCTCGACGGGCGGGCGCTCGGCGCCGTGCCGCGGGCGATGATCCAGAGCAAGGGCGGCGAGCAGATCAAGGGGGAGACCCTCGACGACCCCCAGCTGGTCGAGCTCGGCGCCGCGACGGTCGAGGGCCTCGGGCTGGTCGGACCGAGCACCGTGCAGTGCTTCCGCGAGGACGGCCGCATCCTCGGCATCACCGACATCAACACCCGCTTCGGCGGCGCGTTCCCGCTGCCGCAGGCGGCCGGCGCCGGCTACGTGCAGATGATCCTCGCCATCGCGGCCGGCGAGCGTCCGAGCCCGCGCCTGGGGGCCCACACCCCGGGCGTCGTGATGACGCGCTTCCTCGAGCAGACGCTGCTGCGGCGCGAACCGTCCGGCCTCGCCCCGCTCGGCCCCGTGGTCTAGGGTCCGCCGTCGTGGAACGCGAGATCACCCTCCGGGACTACGGCCGCGTCATCTGGAGCGGCCGCTGGCTCATCCTCACCGCGACGGTCGTCGCCGCCCTCGTCGGGCTCGCCCTCAGCTTCGCCACCAGCACGAGCTACACGGCCACGGCCGAGCTGTTCGTGGGACAGGCGACCAGCGTGTCGGGCACGCCCGTATCGACCCCCGGCACCAACCCGGCTCTGGTGCCGATCGTGCTCACCGGCGACAACCTGGTCGGGCGCGTGGCGAAGGAGGTCGGGGTCACCCCCGGCCGGATCCGCCGCGGGATCGAGCTGACCGCTCCACGGGCGCCCGGCGGCTCGGTGGGCAACCTGCCGACCGTGATCACCGTCACCTTCCGCGACGAGGACCGCACCATCGCCCGCGACGCCGCCAACGCCTACGCGACGGCGATCGAGAGCGAGGCGAAGGAGGACTTCGCGGGGATCACCGACTCCTACGAGGCGGCCATCACCGCGGCGCAGGCCAACGCCGACCGCCTGGAGACCCAGATGGCCGGCTACCGGCAGCAGCTCGCCACGGCCAGCGGCGACCGCCTGCTGGTGCTCCAGTCGCTGCTCAACAGCTCCGGGCAGCAGCTCCAGATCGCCACCACCGAGCTGAGCAGCCAGCGCCTCAACCTGGTCAAGGAGCAGCAGTTCCAGCCCGGCATCATCTCCCTCGCCACGAGCCCGAGCTCCTCGGGAAGCGTGCCGAACCGCCTCCGCTCGGTGATCCTCGCCGGCGTCATCGGCTTCCTCGTCGGCATCATCGTCACGTTCGTGTGGCGGGGCAGCCCGGCGGGGCGTGCGGCGAACCCGTAGCGCCGCCGCGCTCGCGCTGAGCCTGGGCGTCGTGGCCTCCGGCTGCGGCGGTGGCGGGAACGCCGAGACGACCACGGCGGCCGACGTGCCCGCTCCCCCGGCGCCGCCCGACCAGGGGACGCTGGCCGTGACGGTCGAGGACGGCGACCGCGGCACGCCCGTCGCCGGCGCCACGGTCGTGGCGTTCCGGAGCGACGCCGTCATCGCACGGGTCCGCACCGGCGCGTCCGGCCGGGCCGACGTGCCCGGCGGGACGCGCCTGGTGGAGGTCTCCAAGCGCGGCCTGTCGGACGGCCGGGCCTCCGTGCGCGGCGCCCCGGTGGCGGTGGATCTCTACGACCCCGACCTCCAGAGCCCCGAGTACGGCGGCGGAGCGGCCCGCGCCCGCCACGTGCCGGGCGTGCGGGTCGGCCCCCCCGACGGCCCGCCGGCCTGGACCTTCGAATCGCGCACGCTGATCGAGTTCCCGCCCGCGGTTGACAACGGATTGGTTGTCGTCGGCGTCAACTCCGGGCGCGTGTACGGGCTGAACGCGGAGACCGGCCGGATCATCTGGGCCCGCCGCCAGAAGGGCGCGATCGCCTCGAGCCCCGCGATCACCGGCGACACCGTGCTGATCTCGTCCATGGACGGGGCTCTCACCGCCTACACCCGGGCGCACGGCACGCCGCTCTGGCGGTTCTCGACCGACGGCAGCCCGGTGGAGAGCTCGCCCCTGGTGGTCGGTGGCCGCGCGTACATCGGCACCTGGAGCGGCCGGCTGCACGCGGTGGACGTCGAGACCGGCCTGCGGGAGTGGTCGTACCAGGCGCCCGACGACATCAAGGGCAGCGCGGCCCTGGCGGCCGGCCTGATCGTGGTCGGCGACTACTCGGGCAACGTGCACGCCCTCGACCCCGCCACGGGCGCCGAGCGGTGGACCTACACCGGGGGGCAGCGCTTCTACGGCGGCCCGGCGGTGAGCGGCGACACGATCGTGATCGGCGATGTCGGGGGCGCGGTCATCGCCCTGGACGCGCGCTCGGGCGCCGAGCTCTGGCGGCACTCCACCGGGGCCTTCGTCTACTCAACGGCGGCGATCGCCGGCGGCACCGCCTTCATCGGGTCCTACTCGGGGCGCTTCGAGGCCCTCGACCTCGCCACCGGCGCGGTGCGCTGGTCGTTCGACGCGGGCGGCAGGATCTCGGGCTCGGCCACGGTGGTCGACGGCCTCGTCTACACCGCCGTGCTCGCCCGTCCGGGCGAGCCCCGGCGGACCTTCGGGCTTGACGTCAGCACCGGAGCGGTGCGCCACCGCGGCGACGACGGGCGCTACTCGCCGGCGGTCGGCGCGGGCACGACCCTCTACCTCGTGGGGACGCGGCACCTCCGTGCCCATCCCGCCGCGCCGTAAGCGGATCCTCTGGGGCGCGGGCGCCGCGCTCCTGGTGGTCGTGGTCGCCGCGGGCATCCTCGGCGTGGGGCTGCTGCGCGGCTGGTTCGACTCGTCGAGCGTCGAGGGCACCACCGAGGGCTTCGAGCCCGAGGAGGCGCCGGCGGGCCGGGTGACGGCCGGATCGTGGCCCGAGTTCGGCTTCGACGCCGAGCGCTCGCGGGCGAACCCCGCCCTGCAGCTGCGGCCCCCCTTCCGGGAGGAATGGCGCTTCGATGCGGGTTCGCTACTCGAGTTCCCCCCCGTGATCGGGGATGGGCTGGCCGTGGTGGGCACCAACGAGGGCCTCGCCCTGGGCATCGATGTCGAGACGGGCCGTGAGCGCTGGCGGCAGAAGCTGCGCGGGCGGGTGGCCTCCTCGCCGGCGCTCGCGGGCGATCTGGCGCTCTTCACCACCACACGGGGGGAGGTGGTGGCACTGCGGGCCTCGAACGGCCGGCGCGTCTGGCGGCGCAACGTGGGCTCGGCCGTCGAGTCGTCGCCCCTCGTGGTCGCCGGTTCCGCCTTCATCGGCACGCTGTCGGGCCGGGTGCTGCGGCTCGACGCCCGCACCGGGGGCGTGCGCTGGTCGGCGCCGGCGGGCGGCGACGTGAAGGCCAGCCTCGCCCTGTCGGGGCCGAACGTCGTGGTGGGCGACTACGCGGGCCACGTCACGGCCTTCCGGCGCTCCGACGGTCGCGTCGTGTGGCGGCGGACGAGCCCCGGTGAGCGCCTGCGGGGTGCCGGACGGTTCTACGGCGGCCCCGCTGTCGCCTACGGACGCGTCTACATCGGCAACATCAACGGCCGGGTGATCGCCCTCGACGCGGACACCGGCGAGGTCGCCTGGGTGAGGGTGCTGGACGACTTCGTCTACGCGAGCCCGGCCGTGGCCGGCCGGCTGATCTACGTGGGCAGCTACGACGAGACCATGTACGCGCTCGATGCGGTCACGGGCCGGGTGCGGTGGTCGTTCGACGCACGCGAGCGGATCTCCGGGTCGGCATCGGTGATCGGCGACGTGGTCTACGTCTCCACGCTCGCCCGCGTCCCGTCCGAGGGCCGGACCTTCGGCCTCGACGCCCGCACCGGGAAGCGGCTGCTGACCTTCCCCGACGGCCGCTACAGCCCCGCGGTCGGGATCGACGGCCTGCTGGTGATGACCGGCGTCCGCACGCTGTACGGGCTCACGCCGCGATGACCATCTCGCGCCTGGCGCGCGCAGCGGCGGTGGTCGCGATCTTCGGCCTGCTCTCGCGGCTGCTGGGGTTCGCGCGCGAGATCGTGCTGGCGGCGGCCTACGGCGCCTCGGGGGTCACCGACGCCTACGTCAACTCGCTGCTGATCGTCAACTCGGTCGCGGCGGTGCTGCTCTACACGCTGGTCACCCTCATCATCCCCACCTTCCAGCGCGAGAAGGCGCTCGAGGGGACGCCCAGCGCGTGGCGCCTGGTCAGCGCCATGGCCGTGTGGGTGGGCATCTTCCTGGTCGTCCTGTGCACCTTTGTCGCCATCTGGCCCGAGGCCCCCGCCGCGCTCTTCCGGCTCGACGAGGTCCGGGCCGACCAGACGGCGGAGCTGATCCGGATCATGGCGCCGGCCCTCGCGCTGCAGGGGTTCTCGGCCATCTTCACCGCGATGCTCCAGATCCACGGGCGCTTCGCCGGGCCGGCCGCCGTGG
>JAEMRL010000054.1 GCA_016463385.1 Thermoleophilia bacterium | reverse complement strand
CGCCGGCCTGCCGTCGCGGCCCTGGTACGTCGAGCGCGCCTTCCCCGGCGCGAGCCCGTGGAAGGGGGCGGCGCTGAACGGGTTCATGGTGAGCCTGCTCAACCTGTCTGCGACGGCACCCCTGCTCGCCTCGCGCCCGGCCCCGCTGACCAACGGCCCGCGTGCGCTTCGCACGCGCCCGCGGGCCGTCGGGAGCGCGGGCGCGGCCGCGCTGGCCGACCGGCTCGCCCAGGCCGGCGAGGTGACGCTGAAGCGTTACCTGCCCCTGCACGACACGGGCACCTGGAGTCTCTACGGACTGCTCACGCCCGGCATGCCGTGGCGGTCCGACGTCGCCGACGAGGTCTACCACTGCTACCACGTCCGCCTGCTCCGCCAGCTCGACGCCCAGGCACCGCGGCACCGCTTCGACGCGGTGGCCCGGCGCTGGGAAGGCTACGCGCGCGCCGCCGGGGTCGGCTGCGCGAGCGCGCGTTAGGAGTCGGCGGCCCCGGTCTTCTTGCGGATCTCCTCCGCGATGGAGTTCGGCACTTCCTGGTAGGAGTGGAACTGCATCGTGAAGGTGGCGCGGCCCTGGGTGGCCGAGCGGACCGAGGTGGCGTAGCCGAACATCTGCGACAGCGGCACCTGGGCGTTGACGACCTCGGCCGTCGGCCCGCGCGAGTCCATGCCGCCGATGCGCCCGCGACGGGAGGTGAGGTCGCCCACGACCGTCCCGACGAACTCCTTCGGCACGACGACCTCGACGGCCATCATCGGCTCGAGCAGGGTCGGCGAGGCGCGACGGACCGCTTCCTTGACCGCCATGGAGCCGGCGATCTTGAAGGCGATCTCCGAGGAGTCCACCTCGTGGTACGAGCCATCGACGAGCTGGACCTTGACGTCCACCATCGGATAGCCGGCCACGACGCCGCCCTCGAGTGCCTCCTTGACGCCGGCGTCGACCGCCGGGATGTACTCCTTGGGGATCGAGCCACCGACGATCTTGCTCTCGAAGAGGTAGCCCGCGCCGGCCTCGTTGGGCTCGACCGACAGGTAGACGTGGCCGAACTGGCCGCGGCCACCGGTCTGGCGGACGAAGCGGCCCTCGACCTTCTGGACGGCCTTGCGGATGGTCTCGCGGTAGGCGACCTGCGGCTGGCCGACGTTGGCGTCCACGCCGAACTCGCGCATCAGGCGGTCCACGATGATCTCGAGGTGCAGCTCGCCCATGCCGGCGATCAGCGTCTGCGCGGTCTCCTCGTCGGTGTGGACCCGGAAGGTCGGGTCCTCGTCCGAGAGGCGCTGCAGGGCGGTGGCCAGCTTCTCCTGGTCCTGCTTGGTCTTCGGCTCGATGGCGATCTCGATGACCGGCTCGGGGAAGGTCATCCGCTCGAGGATGACCGGGTCGGCCGAGTCGGTGAGCGTGTCGCCGGTGGTGGTGGACTTCAGGCCCACGGCGGCGACGATGTCGCCGGCCGAGACGCCGTCCACGTCCTCGCGGTGGTTGGCGTGCATCATCAGCAGGCGGCCGAGCCGCTCCTTGCGGTCCTTGGTCGCGTTGATGATGTTCGAGCCGGTGCCGATCGAGCCCGAGTAGACGCGCAGGTAGGTGAGGCGGCCGACGAACGGGTCGCTCATGACCTTGAACGCCAGCGCGGCGAACGGCGCGGCCGGGTCGGCCTCGCGGGTGACCTCCTCGTCGGTGCCCGGCAGCGTGCCCACGGCGGGCAGCACGTCGAGCGGCGACGGGAGCAGGTCGATGACCGCGTCGAGCAGCGGCTGGACGCCCTTGTTCTTGAAGGACGAGCCGCAGAGCACGGGGGTGATGGCGATGGCCAGCACGGCGGCGCGGATGGCCGAGACCAGCCGGGCGGGCTCGATCTCCTGGCCGTCGAGGTAGGCCTCGGCGAGCTCGTCGTCCTGGTCGGCGACGGCCTCGAGCAGGTGCTCGCGGGCGGCGGCGGCCTCGTCGGCCATGTCGGCCGGGATGTCGATGACCTCGATGTCGGTGCCGAGGTCGTCCTTGTAGATCGTCGCCTTCATCGTGATGAGGTCGATGATCCCGCTGAACTCGGCCTCCGCGCCGATCGGCAGCTGGATCGGCACGGCGTTCGCGCCGAGCCGGTCGACCATCGTCTGGACGGCGGCGGCGAAGTCGGCGCCCAGCCGGTCCATCTTGTTGACGTAGGCGATGCGCGGCACGCCGTAGCGGTCGGCCTGGCGCCAGACCGTCTCGCTCTGCGGCTCGACGCCCGCGACCGAGTCGAACACGGCGACGGCGCCGTCGAGGACGCGCAGGCTGCGCTCGACCTCGATGGTGAAGTCGACGTGGCCCGGCGTGTCGATGATGTTGATGCGGTGGTCGCGCCAGAAGCAGGTGGTGGCGGCGGAGGTGATGGTGATGCCGCGCTCCTGCTCCTGCGCCATCCAGTCCATCGTGGCCGCGCCGTCGTGCACCTCACCGATGCGGTGCGTGCGCCCGGTGTAGTAGAGGATCCGCTCGGTGGTGGTCGTCTTCCCGGCGTCGATGTGCGCCATGATCCCGATGTTCCGGGTCTTCTCGAGGGAGACCTTCTTGGCCGTCGTCGTCACGAAGAATCACCTCGTCAGTCACGGCGCCGGCCGGTAGCGGCCGAACGCGGAAATCGTCTTCATCCACCCAGCCCGCGCCGATCGGCGGCGGGGCGTGCTTACCAGCGGTAGTGCGCGAACGCCTTGTTGGCCTGGGCCATGCGGTAGAGGTCGTCCTTCCGCTTGAAGGCGCCCCCCTGGGACCCGAGGGCGTCAAGGAGCTCGTTGGCGAGCCGCTCGCTCATCTGCTTCTCGCGCCGCTCGCGGGCGAAGCGCACCAGCCAGCGGATCGCCAGCGTGCGACCGCGCCGCGGAGCGACCTCGATCGGCACCTGGTACGTCGCGCCACCGACCCGGCGGGACTTGACCTCGAGCGCCGGAGTGACGTTGCGGACCGCTTCCTCCATGACGGCGACGGGGTCGCGGCCGGTGCGGTCGCGGATGCGCTCGAGCGCCCCGTAGACGACACCCTCGGAGGTCGACTTCTTGCCGTCCTTGAGCACCTTGTTCACGAGCTGCGTGACGAGGGGGCTGTTGTAGACGGGGTCCGGGTCGAGCGGACGGCGTGTGATGACTGCGCGACGAGGCATTACTTCGGCTTCTTCGCGCCGTACTTGGACCGGCCCTTGCGGCGGTCCGAGACGCCGGCGGCGTCGAGGGCCGCGCGGATCACCTTGTACCGGACGCCCGGGAGGTCGCGGACGCGGCCTCCGCGCACCAGGACCACCGAGTGCTCCTGGAGGTTGTGCCCCTCACCGGGGATGTAGGACGAGATCTCCATGCCGTTCGTGAGGCGCACGCGGGCCACCTTGCGGAGAGCCGAGTTCGGCTTCTTGGGGGTGGTCGTGTAGACGCGGGTGCACACACCGCGCTTCTGGGGCGCGCCCCGGAGGGCCGGGGTCGTCACTCGGGAGAACTTGGGGCTGCGGCCCTTGCGGACCAGCTGATTGATCGTGGGCACGTCGGCCTTTTTTCGAGCGCAACAGGACATTGCCGGGCGAGCGGCTGGGGAAAGGTAGCACGCGCGAGGGACCCGCTCCAGGGGTGCGCCCCGCGGGTCAGACGCGCGGGGAGAGCGTCTCCATGGCGAGCTCGGCGCGGGTGCGCAGCTTGGCGATGCCGCGGATCTCGGCGTCGATGCTCCACCGCAGCGGCAGGGCGCGCGGGACCGACCACCAGATGACGTCGGTGCGCCGCCCGGGATGGGTGCCCCCGGTGTCGGTGACCGACCGCACCACGACCACGGGCAGGCGGCGCCCGTCGATCTCGACGACGTCCTTGCGCAGCACGCTGCTGCGGACGCTGATCGGGAGGGTGCCGGCCGTGTAGCGGCTGCTCCAGGTCGCGCCGACGGCCAGGCGGGGCGGAAAGCGGAGCGGCGGCGGCCGCAGCTCGCGGCGGTCGTCGCGGCCCACGCCGAGGAAGGTGACCTTGGTGCGCGTGGAGACGCGGCGGGTGGCGCCGGCCCTCCCGACCCGCAGGAGCGACGACTCGACGTGCTCCCCGCTGATGTCGAGCTGCTCGCGGTATCCGCCGGGGGCGGGGGTGACGGTGTAGAGCGCGACGTCGGGGAGGTCGCGCGAGATGTCGATCGGGCCCACCCCGCCGCGCTCGGTGCCGCTCTGCCGCAGGCGGTAGACGCCGGCGCGCGGGACGCCCGGCCGCGGCCCCGCCCCGCCGCCCGCCGAGGCCCGGAAGTCGCGCACCGCGGCGTCGGGGTCGGCGGGAGTGCTCTCGCCGGCCCGGTTCCAGAGCCAGAACCCCGCCCCGACCGCGACCAGCAGGAGGAGGATCACGGACGCCCGGAGCGGCCGGGCGATGAGGCCGGGGAACACACGCCAAGGGTAGTGCCTCGCCGGCGCCCCCCGGAGAACACGGGCGAGAGCGCTTCCTACAACGGATATTGCAGGGAGAACGTGCGATCGGGTGTACCGTCGCCACTATGCCCGGGCCACGCCACCACCGCCGCGAGGCGCTCCACTGCTGTCCCGCCTGCGCGGCGTCGGTGCTCGGGCGGCCCCAGGGGCGCCGGACCGCCCACCGCCCGTGGCTCTGGGTGACGCTGCTGGCGCTCGTCGCGGCGCTGATCCCGCTGGCGGCGATGGAGGGCGGAGAGCCCGCCGTGGCGCAGGCCGCGATCGCGTCGCCGGTCTCCCCGATCCTCGAGCCGGCCCCCGTTCCGCCGGTCGCGGAGATCATCCCGGACCAGCCCGCGTCCGAGAGGCCGCCCGCGCCGAAGACCCGCGCCGTGGAGTGGCGCGACAGCCGGGCCGTCGGGACGCCCAACGCAGGGAGCCTCGAGAACGGGGTCCGCCTGCCGGCGTCCGGGGTCGGCTACTACACCTACAACCCGGCCACCCAGCAGCCGCCGGGCGGCGCCGACCGCACCTGGGGCACCGCGCGCCTGGTCCGCGAGCTGATCGACCTGGGCAGATGGTGGGCGCGCACCCATCCGAAGCAGCCCCCGCTCGGCATCGGGGACCTCTCGCGCCCGTCCGGCGGGGCGTTCCACGGCCCGGTCGTCGGGCACCAGTCGCACCAGAACGGCCTCGACGTCGACATCCGCCTCGTGCGGCGCGACGGTGCGCAGGCCGCGGTGGACCCCTCCACCTACGACCGCGCGCTCACCCAGGCGGTCGTCGACCGGCTGGTCTCACGGGGCGCCTCGCTGGTGCTGATCGGCCCGAACCTCGACCTGCGCGGGCCGTCGGGCATCGTCATGCCATGGCCGGCCCACGACGACCACCTGCACGTGAGGTTCCCCGGCTGATGCCGCGGTGCGGCCCCGGCGTCAGCCGGCCGGTCGCACCACCGCGTAGCGGGCGCAGGCGAACTCGCGGTTGCGCCCGAGCTCCTCGAGGCGGAGCTCGATCCTGCGGGGCATCAGCGGCGCGCCCGCGCCGAGGGTGAGCGGCGCGATGTAGACGATGACCTCGTCGAGCAGCCCGGCGTCGGCGAACTGGCCGGCGAGGTCACCGCCCCCGACGACCCAGAGGTCGCGCCCTCCGGCGGCCTGCGTCATCCGGGCGTGCACAGCGGCGACGTCGTCGGCGGTGAACGTGATCGGCGCCCCCGGCACCACCGGCGGTGCGGTGCGGGTGAACACCCAGGAGGGGACGTCGTAGGGCCACGTCCACTCCGAGGGGTCCTTGCCGGAGAACTCGTGGTCGATCACCCAGCGATAGGTGGTGGCCCCCATCGCGATCGCGCCGACGCCGGCGATGAAGTCGCCGTAGTTCAGGACCCCGCCGTGGTCCTGGTCGCGCGTCAGGAGCCAGTCGAGCGTGGCGTCGGGATCGGCGATGAAGCCGTCGAGGCTGGTGGCGGTGTAGTAGCGGGTGAGGCTCAACGGGGTCCCCTTCCTCCGGGTGCGGCGCGCCGACGTGGCCCATCATGCAGAGCCCGTCCGCGGGCCGCCCGACGGACTGGCGGCGCGGCGGCGCATGGCGTCCAATTGCCGCGATCCGACCGAGGAGGGACCGCCCGCACCATGGATGAGACCACGCCATCGACCACCAGTGCCCTGATGCTGCCGGGCTGGATGGGCTCCGGCCCCGCGCACTGGCAGAGCCTCTGGGAGGCGCGGCACGGGGACCGCCGGGTGGAGCAGGACGACTGGGAGCTGCCCGTGCGCGAGGAGTGGACCGCCCGGCTCGACGAGGCCCTGCGGGCCGAGGCCTCGCCCGCCGTGCTCGTGGCGCACAGCCTGGGCTGCCACCTGGTCGCGGCGTGGGCGGCCGCGGCCCACGATCCCCGGCGCGTGCGGGCCGCCCTGCTCGTGGCGCCGCCCGACATCGGCCGGGAGGACATGCCGCCGCTCCTGCACGGGTGGAGACGGATCCCCGGCGGGGCGCTCCCCTTCCCCTCGCTCGTCGTCGCGAGCAACGACGACCCCTACTGCACGCTCGCGGCGGCGCGGGCGATGGCGACCGGCTGGGGCGCCGGGCTCGTGGACGCCGGGGCCCGGGGGCACCTGAACGCCGAGTCCGGCCTCGGGGACTGGCCGCAGGGACGCGACCTGCTGGCCCGGCTGGTCGCCCGGGCCGGCTGACGCCTCCGCGCGAACGGGCCCCGGAACGCGTCAGGGCCGGCGTGAGCCGGCCCTGACGGACGTGCCTGGAGCGGTGGAGCGGACCTACTCCTCGATGTCGATCTCCGGACCGAAGGAGTACGTCTGCCCGTCGCCGTCGCCGAGGCCCAGGAGGGCGTCGTCGTCGGCGTCCGAGAACGGCTCGTCGAGGTCGAACTCCAGCAGGGCCGGCGCACGCCGGACCGCCTCGATCTCGAGCTGCCGGTAGCGCTTGAGGCCCGTGGCCGCCGGGATGAGCTTCCCGATGATCACGTTCTCCTTGAGGCCGCGCAGGCGGTCGACCTTGCCCTCGAGCGCCGCGTCGGTGAGGACCTTCGTGGTCTCCTGGAAGGAGGCCGCCGACAGGAACGACTCGGTGGCCAGCGAGGCCTTCGTGATGCCGAGGATGAGCGGCTCGACGACCGCCTGCACCCCGCCGACCGCGCGGGTGATCTCGCTGTCCTCGCCGGTGAACTCGCCGCTCTCGCGCTTCTCGAGCAGCTGCTCCCTGATGCGCTCGGAGGCCCGGGTGTTCTCCCGGTAGAGCACCGGCTTGTCGACCATCTGGCCGTGCAGGAAGTGCGTGCCGCCCGGGTCGTCCACGCGGACCTTGCGCAGCATCTGACGCACGATCAGCTCGATGTGCTTGTCGTTGATGTCCACGCCCTGCGAGCGGTACACGTTCTGCACCTCGCTCACGAGGTAGAGCTCGGTCTTGGTGGAGCGGTCGCGGGTGCCCTCCTGGGTGTAGAAGCGCTGCCCCGGGGACACCTGCATGCCCTTCTCGATGACCGGGCGCGGGCGGTCCGCCGGCAGCCGCAGCCACCGCGGGGAGATGCCCGCCTCGGTCTCGACGTCGACCCGCAGCCAGCCCTTGCCCTCGTCCTTGACGGCGGTGATCGTGCCCTGGACGCCGATCGACACGCCCGGCTTGGAGCCGAGGATGTCGGCCGGGAAGGCCGAGCCGCTCGAGAGCAGATCGCCGGCCTCGACCCACTGGCCGTCGCTGACGGTGATCTGGGTGCGGCGCATGACCGGGAACGGGTGCTCGCGCACCGGCGTCCGGGTCGCGCCCGTGCCCGCGTCCTCCATCTCGACGTACTCGGGCTCGACCACCGTGAGGTGGGCCGATCCCGGGCGCGTCTCGTCGTCGGTGATCCGGATCCATCCGTCCACCGGCGCGATGTGCGCCTGGGCCTTCGGCTTGCGCGCCTCGAAGAGCTCCACGACGCGCGGGAGGCCGTGCGTGATGTCGGCGCCGGCCACACCGCCGGTGTGGAAGGTGCGCATGGTGAGCTGGGTGCCCGGCTCGCCGATCGACTGCGCCGCGATGATGCCCACCGCGTCGCCGGGCTCGGTCAGCTTGCCCGACGCCGGGTTGCGGCCGTAGCAACGGGCGCAGATCCCGACCTCGCTGCGGCACTTCACGGGCGAGCGCACCGACACGACCGCGTCGCGCGGCGTGCCGTCGGCGGCCCGCAGCTCCCGGTTGATCCGCTGACCGTCGAGCGTCGAGATCAGCTGACCCCGGCGCGCGTCCAGCGCGACGTCGTCGTCGGCCGCCAGCTCCGGCCGCAGGTCGAGGATGACCTCGCCCGTGATGCGGTCGACGATCGGGCCGAGCAGGACCCGGCCGGGGAGGCTCGGGTTGAGGACGTTGTCGTCCCGGAAGACCGGGACCTCGATGCCGACGTCGGTGCCGCAGTCGAGCTCGCGGACGATGACGTCCTGGGAGACGTCCACCAGGCGCCGGGTGAGGTACCCGGAGTCGGCCGTCTTCAGGGCGGTGTCGGCGAGACCCTTACGGGCGCCGTGGGTCGAGATGAAGTACTCGAGCACCGAGAGCCCCTCGAAGAAGTTGCTCTTGATCGGGCGCTCGATCGTCTCGCCCTTCGGGTTGTTCATGCAGCCACGCATACCGGCGAGCTGGCGGATCTGCTTGAAGGAGCCACGCGCACCGCTGTGGGCCATCATGTAGATCGGGTTCATCCGGTAGAGGTGCCGCTGCATCGCCTCGGCGACCTCGTCGGTGGCCTGCTCCCAGAGCTTGATGACCTCCTCGTGGCGCTCCTCGGGGCTCATCTCCCCGAGACCGAAGAAGCCCTCGACCTCGTCCACCTTCGCGTCGTACTTCGCGATGATCTCGTCCTTGGTGGGCGGAACGACGATGTCGTTCTTCGACACCGTGAGGCCCGAGTCGGTCGCGTGGCGGAAGCCGAGCTCCTTGAACGCGTCGAGCACCATCGACACCGCGGTGGCCCCGTACAGGTTCACGAGGTCCTCGATGAAGTCGGCGGTCTGGCGCTTGGTGAGGGTCTTGTGCAGCTCCGGGAACGGAACCGTGACGAGCTCCTCGGGGCCGACCACGTACTCGAGGGCCTCGCGGACCTCGTGGTTGAAGACGACGCGGCCGGGGGTGGTGATGCGGCGCGAGCCGTCCTCGGAGTGGCGCAGCTCGATGATGTCGTGGATCGCGACCGCCCGCTGCTCGAGCGCGGCGATGACGTTCTCCGGCGTGCGGAAGGCCCTCGGCGGCGTCAGCTTGAGGACGTCGAAGGGCTTGGTCGACCAGTCCATGCCGTCGGACTTGCCCTCGTGGCCCTTCGGGAGCTCCCACTTGCGGCTCTCGGGGTTCCAGAGGTCGGTCAGCTCGCGCTCGAAGCCCTCGCCCTCGTCACCCTTCTTGCGGATGTCGAGCACCGGACCGTGGGTCAGGTAGTAGAGGCCGAGGATCATCTCCTGCGAGGGCACCGTGATCGGGCGCCCGTTCGCCGGCGAGAGGATGTTGTTGGCCGACAGCATCAGGATGCGGGCCTCGGACTGCGCCTCCACCGACAGGGGGAGGTGGACGGCCATCTGGTCGCCGTCGAAGTCGGCGTTGAACGCCGTGCAGACGAGCGGGTGGATCTGGATGGCCTTGCCCTCGACCAGCACCGGCTCGAATGCCTGGATGCCGAGGCGGTGCAGGGTCGGCGCGCGGTTGAGCAGCACCGGGTGCTCCCCGATGACCTCCTCGAGCACGTCCCAGACCTCGGGCACCATCGCGTCGACCAGCTTCTTGGCCGCCTTGATGTTCTGGACCTGCTTGCGCTCGACGAGCCGGCTCATGATGAACGGCTTGAAGAGCTCGAGGGCCATCAGCTTCGGCAGGCCGCACTGGTGCAGGCGCAGCTCGGGGCCGGCCACGATGACCGAGCGGCCCGAGTAGTCGACGCGCTTGCCGAGCAGGTTCTGACGGAAGCGGCCCTGCTTGCCCTTGAGCATGTCCGAGAGCGACTTCAGCGGCCGGTTGCCCGGTCCGGTGACGGCGCGGCCGCGGCGGCCGTTGTCGAAGAGCGCATCGACGGCCTCCTGCAGCATCCGCTTCTCGTTGTTCACGATGATCTCGGGCGCGCCGAGGTCGAGGAGCCGCTTGAGGCGGTTGTTGCGGTTGATGACGCGGCGGTACAGGTCGTTGAGGT
>JAEMRL010000410.1 GCA_016463385.1 Thermoleophilia bacterium | reverse complement strand
CCCCCGACCCCCGTGCCCTCATCAGCGCCACCGCTCGCGTCGCCCGCCGGACTCGCGCACGGTACTTGTCACATCCTGCGGGTCCCGCGCAAGCCGGGGGCTACGGAGGGCTCCCGCCTCGGCGAGTCTGGCGGATCGCTCAGAACTGCCGCCGCCCGGGGTCGGGGAGATCGTTGAGGAAGTCGATGTCCTCCGACCCCACGTTGCGCCCGCGGCCGATGCCGTTGGTGTCGAACCGCCCGCCCAGCCGCCAGATCGTCGTCAGGATCGCGTCCCCGAGCGCGACCGGCGCCCGGACGAGGGCCGTGTAGAAGGCCCACCAGATGGGGCCGAACTCCTCCGGCTTCACCCTCGGCCCCTTCGGAGCCTTCGCGGGCTCGAGCAGCACGTAGGTCGCTCCTGCCTTCCCCTCGACGGCCACGGTGGGCTGCACCGTCCGGGTCGTGCGGCGCTCCGGCTCGCGCCCGGACGCCCAGCGCCGCCCCGAGCGCACGCTCAGCAGGCCCGCGATGACCAGGAGGATGAAGATCCGCTGCCAGCCCAGGATGAGCGTGTCGAACAGCGTCATCAGCCAGTAGAGGAAGATGAACCCCACGACGCCCATGGCGAAGGACCCCCAGCGCCACATGGGGTCCTTGTGCTCGGGGCCGTAGGGGATGGCGCTCACACGCCTACGGCCTGCCGGCTGCCCCGATTTGGACGGGTCCGTCGTTGCCGTCGATCTTCACGCCGCCGTCCTCGGAGCGCACGCAGCCGACGCCCTGGACGCAGATGCCGCCGGCGACGCCGCCGGCGCGGATGAGGATGCCGAAGATGACGACGATCCCGATGATCACGAACAGTGTCTTCATACCGTCGATGGTTCGCGGTCGGGCGCGGGGTTCCTCCGCGCGGGGTCGCTAGCGTTGCACACCCGCCCCCGGTGAGGGGGCGGGTGTGCATGGAGCGGCCGGGGCCCGGTGGCCCGACTCGTCTTCAAAACGAGGGGGGAGGGGTGCATCCCCGCCCGGTAGGTTCGACTCCTACGCCGCTCCGTCCGGCCCGTCGAAGGCTCAGATCCCGAGGATCTGGGCCTTCTTGGCGGTGAACTCCTCCTCGGTGAGGACCCCCTGGTCGCGGAGGGCGGCCAGCTTCTGGATCACCAGGAGCGGATCCTCCTCCGCCGCCGCCGGGGCCGGCGGGGCCGGCGGAGCCGCCGCCGGGGCGGGCGCCGCGGCGCCCTGCTGGGCCTCGTAGCGGGCCTGCTGGTTGCGGGCGACCTTGCCCGAGACGGCGGTGGCCGTGCCGGCGACGACCGCCGTGCGCGCCATCGCTCCGACCAGACCGGGACCTCTGCGACCGCGCCTCATGACGACTCCCCTCCGTTGGACAGCGCCCACTCACGGGCGCCCTGCACCACCTCGTGCGGGATCCGGCCGAAGTCGAGGAGCTCCCCGTCGGCGGCCCGCACGGCGTCGGCGATCTTCCGCGCCCACACGTTCTCCCACACCAGCAGCAGCGCCGAGGAGCCGGGCTCCAGCTCCTCGCCGGCGGCCATCAGGTCCTCCTCGTTGAAGAGGCCCGTGACCTCCACGCCGGCGCGCGCGAAGCCGGCCTGCACCTCGGGGTCGAGCTCGGTGAGCTCGAATCCGGCCACGATCCCCGTCTCGTCGCGGCTCACGAAGGCCGCGTCGATGATGCGCACGGTCCCCGCGTCGACCAGCTCGGCGAGCGCCGGGGCGATCCGGCCGGTGAAGTTGCTGCCGGGGAACGCGATGATCGCGTAGTCGACCGGCCCGATCTCGTCCATGTGGTTCCTCTTCGTCAGGGTCGCCGCGGTGTCGGCGACCTTCGGGACGATTCTGCCGCACCCGCGGGCCTCCGGTGTAACCTCGGCCTCCGGTTCCGGCGAGTCGGAGGTGCCGCAGGTGAGCCGATCCCCGCTCCGCGTCGCGATCATCGGCTACGGGCTGGCCGGGCGCGTCTTCCACGCGCCGCTGGTCGCGGCCGAGCCCGACATGCGGGTCGCCGCGATCGTCACATCCGATCCCGAGCGCCGCGCGGCGGCGCAGGCGGACCACCCGGGGGCGCGGGTCGTCGAGACCGCGGACCGGCTCTGGGAGTCGCCCGGCGACATCGACCTCGTCGTCGTGGGAACGCCCAACCGGGCCCATGTGCCGCTGGCGAGGGCCGCGATCGCGGCCGGGACCCCCGTGGTCGTCGACAAGCCGTTCACGCCGACCGCAGCCTCGGGGCGGGCGCTCGTCGAGGAGGCCGAGGCCGCCGGCGTGATGCTGACGGTCTTCCAGAACCGCCGCTGGGACGGGGACTTCCTCACGGTGCGGCGGTTGGTCGGCGAGGGGGCCGTCGGCCCCGTGGTCCGCTTCGAATCGCGCTTCGACCGGTGGCGTCCCGAGGTCGCCGACCGCTGGCGCGAGCGGCCCGGCGTGGAGGAGGCGGGCGGCGTCCTGGCCGACCTCGGCAGCCACCTCATCGATCAGGCGCTCGTGCTCTTCGGCCCCCCGGTGTCGGTCCACGCCGAGATCGACATGCGCCGCCCCGGGGCCGTCGTGGAC
>JAEMRL010000053.1:9169-10113 GCA_016463385.1 Thermoleophilia bacterium | reverse complement strand
CCGATCATCCGGCGCTCGCCGACGGGTGGGCGCGCGCCCTCACCGCCGGAGAGGTGCTGTACACGGCGCCCGGCGCAGCCACCCCCGCCCCGCGCCCGATCCCCTCGGCGTCGATCGCCGGCCGCGCCATCGGGGCGGCGTTCGACGACGCCGGCGAGGTGTGGGTGCGGGTCGCGTTCCCCGGCAGGGTGAGCGGATGGGCCCCGGGCGCCGCGCTCGTGGCCGCACCGCCCCCGCCGGAGCTCAGCGAGCCCACGCGGCGGGCGCTGGTGCGCGCGACCGCCTCGCTCGGACCCGCCTCGGCGCTCGTCGTGCGCGACCGCTTCGGGCGGACCGTCTTCGCGGCGGGCACGACGGCGCCGCTCAGCATCGCCTCGGTGACCAAGCTGGCGACGGTGACGGCCGCGCTGGCCCTGCAGCCGGTGCCGCTGCGCGCGGCGCGCGCGATCCTCGGGCCCTCCGACAACGAGCGCGCCCAGGCGCTCTCCACCCGCGTCGGCGGGGGCAGCGCCCGCCTGGGGGCGCGCCGCGCCGTCGAGACCGCCGCCGCCCTCGGCGCCGACCTGCGCCTGGTGGACGGCTCGGGCCTCTCCCCCGCCAACCGCGCCAGCGCCGGCGAGATCGCCGACCTGCTTCTCGCGGTACGCGACACCCCCGGCTTCCGCACCCTCTTCCGGGCCATGCCCGTCGCCGGGCGGTCGGGGACCCTCGAGGACCGCATGGGCGGCACCACGGCCGAGGGGCGGCTGAGGGCCAAGACCGGCAGCCTGTTCGACGATCCCACCTCCGCCCTCGCCGGCTACGTCTGGCCCCACGGCGCGGGCCTCAGCCCCGAGAGGGCGCTCGTCGTCGTGGCCCTCGAGAACCGGGTCTCGCCCTACCGGGCGCGACCGGTGCAGGACGCGATCGCGGCCCGGCTGACCGCTCCCGGCGCCTTCGTCGAC
>JAEMRL010000053.1:0-9159 GCA_016463385.1 Thermoleophilia bacterium | reverse complement strand
CCTTGCGGCCCCCGGGGCGTTCGCCGGAGGGTAGGCGCGGTCCGCGCGTCGCTCCCGGCCACCCGGGGGAGTACGGTCCCCCCATGGACGACACCGAGATCCGCACCGTGGTCCGGAGGCTGTCGCGGCCTCACCCCTCCGGCGGGGACGTGATCGAGCGCGCCGCCATCCTCGCCGCCGGGGGTGACTTCCGGGCGATCCTCGACTGGATCGACGCCCACGACGGCGTCGCCGAGGAGGCCGTCGCGATGGCGCCGACCGGCGGCCTGCACGGCTCGCGCATGTCCTACGGCGCCGGCGCGGCGCCCGCGCCCCCGTCGCGCTTCGTGCTCCCGGCGGGCACCCTGGCCTGACCGCGAGGGGGTGGGGCGACGCCCGGCTCGGCGGTCGATCTCTACTGGCTCCCGCTCGGCGCGGGAGGCCACTTCGTGCGCCTCAACGGGCGGGTCTTCGAGGCGGCGGTCGCCGGCTGGGAGCGGCGGACCCGCCGCGACCTCTATCACTCGGCGCTGGTCGTACGGCTCCCCGAAGGCGACTACGCGGTGGAGATGGGCCCGGAGCAGCGCGGTGACGGAGCGGCTCGGGGCGCGGTCGCCGGCGGCCCGGTCGGCAGCCGCCTGCTGCGGCGCTGGCGGATCTTCCGCTACGAGGTGCGGCGCGAGCGGGACGGCGTCATCCCGGACGTCGCCGAGGCCGTGGACAGCCCCCGGCGGCTGACCGGCGACGAACTGATCGCGCGACACCTGTTCGACCTGGTGGCCCGCGTGCCGACGCCGGTCTGGGGCCGCGACGAGCTCGGGACCGGCGAGATGTGGAACTCCAACTCGCTGACCTCGTGGGTGATCGCGCGCAGCGGGCTGCCCGTCGAGCACCTCCACCCGCCCGCGGGGGGCCGCGCCCCGGGATGGGACGCCGGCCTGGCGATGGCCGCCCGCGCGGCCGGCCCGCCGGACCCGCTCAGCCCTCCAGCAGCTCCCGCAGCCCCATGAGGGCGATCGGGACCCAGAGCGGGCGGTTGTTGAGCTCGTAGGTGAGCTCGTAGACCGCCTTCTCCAGCAGCGAGGTGTCGAGCAGCATCTCCAGGTCCTCGCGCCGTGAGGGGATCCACTCGGCGCCCTCGGACGCGGCGAGGTAGGAGCCGAGGAACGCGGCGCTGACCGCGTCGCACCACGAGCGGCCCCAGGCCTCGAGGTCGCGGGCCGCGTCGGAGTCGGGGTCGACCAGGCCGCGCGCCGACTGGTCGAGCAGCGAGGCGTAGGAGGCGTAGTGGAAGGACCGCAGCAGGCCGGCCACGTCGCGCAGCGGGCTGCGCTTGACGCGGCGGTCGCTGAGGCTGCGGGCCGGCTCGCCCTCGAAGTCGATGATCATGAAGTCGCGGCCCGTGAAGAGCACCTGGCCGAGGTGCAGGTCGCCGTGGCAGCGGATGCGCTTGGCGTCGAGCGGCCCCGCGGTGAGCCGGGCGAAGCGCGCGAGCAGGTCCTTCTCGCCCTCGAGCAGCGCCTCGGCGTCGTCGCGGGCGCGGCCGTCGAGCGACAGCAGCTCGGCGCGCAGCATCTGCGTCGCCCGCGCGGTGAGGTTGCGCATCGACTGGTAGACCGAGCGCTGGTAGTGGGGCGTGAAGGGCTCGGGGGTGAAGCCGTCGTCCATCGTGTCGGCGGCGAGGGCCGCGTGCAGTTCGGCCACCCGGGTGCCGAGCTGCTGCGCCGACTGGATGTAGGAGCCCACGAGGGCCCCGACCGCCTCGGGGATCGGCGCGAGCGCCCGCTCGATGAGGTCGCCGGCCTGCCCGTCCGGCGGCGGCACGCCCTGCTGCACGCCCTCGGTGAGGGCCTGCTCGTAGAAGCGGCCGAGGGCGTCGAGGGTGTACTGCCACGCGTCGCCCTCGTTGGGTACGAACTCGTGGACGATCGCGAGCGTCGCCGGGTGGGCGCCGTCGCCGCTGTATTCGAGCGAGCCCGCCACCGCGGGGGTGTTGGCGTAGGGCGAGCGCTCGCCGAGGAAGAGCCCGAGCTCGAGGTCGGGGTTCACGCCCGCCTCGACCTTGCGGAAGAACTTCATGATCAGGCTCTGCCCGAAGATCACCGAGGTGTTGCTCTGCTCGGCGCGGAAGATCGCGGGCTCGGGCGGCTCCTGGCCGTTGAGCGAGGCGCGCAGGGACGGCGTCGGCCGGCCCACCAGGCGCCCGCCGGACGAGCCCTTGAGCGTCCGCCGTCCCCGGATCACCTCGAGGAAGGCCCGGCAGACCTCCGGGTCGATCAGCCCCTCGGCGATCACCGCGCTGTCGCCGCGGCGGTAGATGCGCGTGACGACGCTCTTGGGAGCGTCGACGAGGAGGTTCTCGGCGCGCTCGCCCTCCACCAGCGACAGCGGCACGGAGTAGACCTCGGCCTCGCCCTCGCTGAACTCCACCTTCACCACCAGCACGCGGGCGCCCATCGACGAGCGGCCGCCCGTGAGCGGGACGCAGTCGGTGATCTCGACGTTGCGGATGGTGCGGGCCTTGCCGGCGAACCAGCGCCGCCCCGGCAGGAAGCGGGCGAGCGCGCGCTCGAACTCCGGGCGGGCGCGGCCGGTGACCAGCGCGTCGATCGAGCCGCTGCCCTCGATGACCGGCGTTCCGAGATCGACGATCTCCGACGGCTCGTCGGGAGCGCCCTCGATGGCGAGCCAGTAGACCGCGTTCGGGCCGAGGGTCAGCAGGTAGGGCAGCTCGCCGATCGGCGGGAAGCGGGTCTGGCCGAACAGCTCGAGCGGCTCGAGGCCCTTGAAGCGCGAGAGGTCGAGCTCGACGTACTGCGGGAAGCGCGACAGGTTGGCCACGATCAGCACCGAGCGGCGCTCGTCGCTGCGCAGGTAGGCGAGCACGCGCCGGTTCTCGGGGTGCAGGAACTCGAGGTCGCCCCGGCCGAAGAGGTCGTAGCGCTTGCGCAGCGCGAGCATCCGCTTCATCCACCACAGCAGCGAGCCGCCGTTCTTGGCCTGCGTCTCGACGTTGACCGTCTCGTAGTGGAACTCGGGGTCGATGATCGGCGGCAGGAAGAGCTGCTGCGGGTTGGCGCGCGAGAAGCCCGCGTTGCGGTCGCCGGTCCACTGCATCGGGGTGCGGACGCCGTCGCGGTCGCCGAGGTAGATGTTGTCGCCCATCCCGATCTCGTCGCCGTAGTAGATGAACGGCGTGCCCGGCAGCGACAGCATCAGGGCGTTCATCAGCTCGATCTTGGCCCGGTCGTTGCCGAGCAGCGGCGCCAGGCGGCGGCGGATGCCGAGGTTGATCCGCGCGCGCGGCTCGTGCGCGTAGACCCGGTACATGTAGTCCCGCTCCTCGTCGGTGACCATCTCGAGCGTCAGCTCGTCGTGGTTGCGCAGGAACAGGCCCCACTGGCAGCCGTCGGGGATCTCCGGCGTCTGCTGGAGGATGTCGATGATCGGGTAGCGGTCCTCCATCTGGATCGCCATGAACAGGCGCGGCATCAGCGGGAAGTGGAACGCCATGTGGCACTCGTCGCCCTCGCCGAAGTACTCGCGCGCGTCCTCGGGCCACTGGTTGGCCTCGGCCAGGAACATCCGGTTGGGGAAGTGCTCGTCGGTGTGCGCCCGTAGCGCCTTCAGGTAGCCGTGGGTCTCGACGAGGTTCTCGCAGCTGGTGCCGTCGCGCTCGTAGAGGTACGGGATCGCGTCGAGGCGCAGCCCGTCGACCCCCATCTTCAGCCAGAAGTCGACCATCCCCGTCAGCACCCGGCGGACCTCGGGGTTGTCGAAGTTGAGGTCGGGCTGGTGGGAGTAGAAGCGGTGCCAGTAGTACTGCTGGGCGATCGGGTCCCACGACCAGTTGGACGTCTCGAAGTCCTTGAAGATGATCCGCGCCTCGCGGTAGCGCTGCGGGTCGTCGCTCCAGACGTAGAAGTCGCGCCAGCGGCTGCCGGCCGGCGCCCGGCGCGCCCGCTGGAACCAGGGGTGCTGGTCGGAGGTGTGGTTGAGCACCAGCTCGGTGATCACCTTCAGGCCGCGGTCGTGGGCCATCCGGATGAAGCGCGCGATGTCGCGCATGCTCCCGTAGTTCGGGTTCACCGAGCGGTAGTCGGAGATGTCGTACCCGTCGTCGCGCTGCGGCGAGGGGTAGAACGGCTGCACCCAGATGGCGGTGACGCCCAGGTCGTGCAGGTAGTCCAGCTTCGAGATCAGGCCCTTGAAGTCGCCGACGCCGTCGTCGTCGCTGTCGCAGAACGAGCGCACGTGCAGCTGGTAGATGACGGCGTCGCGGTACCAGTCGGGGCCATCGTCCGTGGGGGTTCGCGGGTGGCTCGTCGGCATCTCGCAGGATGCTACCCAAGGGCCGTCGCCTCCGAACCGCGCGCGAATCGTCACAAGTGGGCATCATCCAGTCATGGGAGAGATCCAGCGCACATATCGTGGCTCGGCCGTCCGCCCCGAGGAGGAGCTGACCCGCAACGGACCCGAGCGCGCCCTGGTGATCGCCTCGCTCGCCCGTGAGGGCGACGAGCAGGACGACCGGCTGCGCGAGCTCGGCGAGCTGCTGCGCACGGCCGGCGCCGAGGTGATCGAGACCCTGGTGCAGCACCGCGAGCGCCCGATGCCCCGCACGTACCTCGGCACCGGCAAGCTCGAGGAGCTCAAGGGGCTGGTCGAGCGCCTGAAGCCCGATCTGGTGGCCGCCGAGGGCTCGCTCAGCCCGGGCCAGCAGCGGGCGCTGGAGGACCGGTTGAAGACCCGGGTGGTCGACCGCACCGCGGTGATCCTCGACATCTTCGCCCAGCACGCGCGCTCGGCCGAGGGCAAGCTGCAGGTGGAGCTGGCGCAGCTCGAGTACTCCTACGCGCGCCAGGAGGGCCTCTGGCAGCACCTCGAGCGCCTCGGCGGCGGCGTCGGCACGCGCGGCCCCGGTGAGAGCCAGCTCGAGTCCGACCGGCGCCTCGTGCGCAACCGCATGGCCACCCTGCGGCGGCGGCTGCGCGACGTGGCCCGCTCGCGCGAGACCCAGCGCGAGCGCCGCATCGGCTCCCCCATCCCCCGCATCGCGCTGGCCGGCTACACCAACGCGGGCAAGTCGAGCCTGATGAACGCGCTGAGCGGCGCCGACGTCAGCGTTGACGACGCCCTCTTCGAGACGCTCGACCCGACCACCCGCAAGCTCACCTGCGACGGGCACGACGTGCTGCTGTCGGACACGGTCGGCTTCATCCGCCACCTCCCCCACCAGCTGGTGAAGGCGTTCTCGGCGACCCTGGAGGAGGCGCGCGACGCCGACCTGATCCTCCACGTGGCCGACGCCTCCGAGCCGGAGTCGCGCCGCGACGCCCGCGCGGCGGCGGTGGCCGAGGTGCTCGAGGAGATCGGCGCGGCCGACGTCCCGCGGCTGCGGGTGCTCAACAAGGTGGACCTGGTCGCGGCCGACGAGCGCACCGCCCTGCGCTTCCGCCACCCCGACGCCGTGCAGGTGTCGGCCGTGACGCGCGAGGGGCTCGAGGATCTGTCGGCGCGGCTCGCCGACGCGGCGCGCGCGCGGCTGACGTCGCTCGACGTGACGATCCCCTACGCCGACTCCGGACTGATCGCGGCGGTCTACGCCGACGGCAGCGAGGTCACCCAGGAGGCCACCGAGGAGGGGGTGAGGGTCCACGCCCTCATGCCCGCCGCGGCCGCCGCCCGGATCCGCGCGACCCTGAACGGGGCGCGCGCCGGCTAGACCGGGCGGCCCGGCCTCAGGCCCCGGCGGCCGGGCGGCGCAGCTTCTCCCCGGCGATGCCGACGAGGTTGGCGCCGGCCCACGCCGCGCCGAAGCTCATGGCCGCCCCGACGCCCCAGAGGCCGTCCGAGTTCACGTCGGTGATCCCGTCGATGGCGAAGCAGAGCGCGAAGGCGGCCGGCATCGCGACACGGGAGAAGCGGCGCAGGCCGAGCAGGCCGGCGACGAGGGCGACCACGCCCAGGCAGGCCACCACGCCCACCACCTGCCAGGTCTCGTACGGACCGCTGAGCGCGCCGGTGACGGGATCGATGTCGTAGTCCTGATCCCACCCGAGCCAGGCGAGGTAGAGAACCGCGGTGATCACGGCGATGACGGCACCGACGACCACATCGCGACGCGACCGGAACGGCTCGAAGCGGGAACGGGGCTCCACGGCGCGCAGGCTAACCGGCCACCCCGAGGGCCGCACCGCCCGCAGCACGAACGCCTCACTTTCGTCCGCCGCCACACGATCGGTGCGAACCGAGCGGCAGTCGACCGCCTGAACGGACCTCCGGGGACGGGCTTCCACGGCTCCGGATCCCACATCCCGACTGCTGTCCGGGCCCTCCGGAGCATCCGCTCCGCCGGTGGACGGCCAAATGGACCTCGGGCCGAGGTCCATTTGGACCCTCGGGCCGACGCGGGCCGCCGAGCCGTCGCGGAGAGTCGGCGCAGCAACTCGCCCGGACCCTCGGGGCGGCGGCGTCAGGGCGGCCAAGTGGACCTCGGGCTCGGGCCATTTGGACCCCGGGAACCCGCGAGGGCGACCGGCCGCCGTGCGGCGGACGGAACCCGACCTGCTCAGGGCGGGGGACGGAGCCGCGTCGGCGCGGCCCCGTCCCGTCCGCCCGGCCGTCTAGCGGATGTAGACCGGGGTGCCGATGTCCACGAGCTCGTAGAGGCGCTCAGCGTCGCCGATGTACATGCGGATGCAGCCGTGGGAGGCGCGGCTTCCGATGGAGCCCGACGACGGGGTGCCGTGCATCCCGATGGCGGGGGCCGACGTGCCGATCCAGCGAGTGCCGAGCGGGTTGTTGACTCCGGGCGGGACCGGGCCGAGGCCGGCGGCCCACGGAGAGTCGGGCGGGAACCAGGTCGGGTTCTTCTGCTTCTGGATCACGCTGAAGTCGCCGGTCGGGGTCGGGTGGTCGTACGAGCCGACGGCGATCGGGAAGGTGATCTTCTTGCCGGCCTTGTACCAGGTGAGCCGGAAGTTGCCGCGGTCGACGATCACGACCGGGCCGACGGAGCGGACGGCCGGGATGACGCGCTTCTGGGTGAGGGCGACCTTCGGCCGGTCGCGGAAGAGGATCGCCCGCTCGACGGCCTTCGCCGAGGTGGCGAGGTTGACCGTGAGCCCGATGCGCGCCTTGGTCACGACCGGCGTCGCACCCTTGAGGCGCAGGCTCGCGTTGCGCGAGGCGATCGAGTTGGAGGCCGCGCGCAGCTTCAGGGTCGCGAGCAGCTTCGCCCGGTTCACCTTCTCCTTCAGCGGAACGGTGACGCCCTCGGGCGGGAGGGCCCTGGTCCGCCCGTAGATCATCGCGACCTGGACCGCGTAGGAGACGTTCGCGACGTAGCCGACCTTCACCGGGTCGATCGGCTTGAGGCCGCGCCCGCGGAAGGAGATGGCCACCGGCCCGCGGCGCGGGGCCACGTACTGGGCGATGACGGCCTCGGCGGCGGCGGCCTCGGTGAGGCCCCCGACGGGCACGCCGGCGATCGACACCCCGGGGGCGATGACGCCGGGCGCCAGGGGCGCGGGGACAGGGTCTTGCGCGAGTGCGGCGGCGGGCAGCACGCCCGCCACGGCCACGGCGACCGCCGCCGTCATCGTCGATCGCCAGCTCATCATCCGTTCCCCCGTCGCGGTCGCTCGTCCCAGACGCGCGATATTAGAGCAGGGGGCGGCTGAATCACCCGATCGCGGGGTGTGCGACGTCGCTGCGCACCAGGCGACCCGACGCGGCCTGCCGCGCGAGGGCCACGTCGCCCCACCTGCCGCGCACCCCGCCCCGGGCGAAGGTCATCGCCAGCCGGCCGTCGGAGTCGAGCGCGACCGACGAGATCGCATCGAGCGGGACCGGTCCGAAGACGCCCACCAGCAGAAGCTCCCCGGCGGCGGCGTGCTCGGTCTGGATCCGCCCCCAGGCCGCCGCCAGCCGCTCGCGGGGCAGCTCCGGCCAGGGCACCCGGCTCCGCCGCACGGTGCGCAGGCGCAGCGACTCCCCGCCGGCGGCGGCGGCGTGGGCGCGGGGCCGGCCCACGGGCTCCACCCGGCCGTGGCCGGCCGACGGCAGCGCGGCCGCCCGTGGCACGGTGCCCGCGATGCCCGCGACCACGCGGACGGCGGGCGCCGGCGCGGCGATCCTCTCGAGGTGGGCGGTGGTGGCGAGGTCCTCGGGACCGCACGAGCCGACGCCGGCCGACGGCGCCGCGGCGACGTGCACCGCCGTGGAGGGACGCAGGTCGGGAGCGCCCACGGTGACGGCCGGGGGCGCGACGCCCCGGGCGGAGGCGGTCACCGACGAATCGACCGTGCGGGCGGTGCGCGACGCACCGAGGCGCGCCACGAGGCGGCGGATCTCCTCGGCGGGAGCGCGCCCGCCGCGGCCTCCGGTCAGGTGGCCGCCCCCTGGGCGACGATCACGCCGAGGGCCTGGCGCACGCGCTCGAGCGGCTCGAGCACGTCCATCCGCTCGGAGACGGCCACGAGGGTCGCCGCCACGTGCTCCTCGTCCTGCGAGTCGGCGGGCAGCGTCACCCGCAGAGGGTGCCCCGTGTCGCTCGTCTGGAGCAGGAAGGTGTTGGAGCCCTGGCCGGTGCGGGCCCCCGGGGCCCCGATCGCCGCCGAGCCCGACGGACCGACGAAGGCCATGGGGCAGCGGTCGACGGGCTCGTCGAGGAGCGCGGGATCGTCGACCACCAGGAGGCTCGGCGGCTGCTCGAGCGCCTCCATGAGCGTGCGCAGCACCACCTCGGTGCGCAGGTAGCGGTCGAGGACGCCGCCGTAGAGGGCGCGCTGGAGCCGCGTGGGCGTGACCGGGTCGGTGAAGCGGAAGTCGACCGGCAGGCCGCTCGTGTCGGTGACCATCAGGCCCCCGACGTAGGTGCCGCCCTCGTCGGCCTGGACGACCAGGTATCCGGGGCGGTGTCCCTCGTCACGCGAAGACATCGATCAGGCTCCCTGTGCGTCCGCTCGGGTCGGGTGCTCCGCTTGCGTACCGGGCGTGCCCGGTCTCCGGCCGGCGGCCGGGCTCCTGCTCGGGCGCGGCGTCGGACGCTCGCGCGTCGTCGGCGCCGCGACGGGCGATCGCCGCGGCGGCCAGGGCGGCCGCGGCCGCCGGCGCCGGCGGCGGCCCGACGCGGTCGGAGACGCCGCTCACGACAGGTCATCCCCGGCGCTCGGC
>JAEMRL010000409.1 GCA_016463385.1 Thermoleophilia bacterium | reverse complement strand
CGGGCGGTCTCCCCGTCGCGGCGGCGGTAGGTGAAGCGCACCCGCTCGCCGTCGCGACGGGCGGCCCCGAGCAGGGCCAGGTGCTGCGGGTCGATCGTCGGCCCGTCGCCGGGGGAGGGCATGGCGGTCGCGCCGACGGCCTGCACCCGGGCGCGCAGATGGGCGGGCAGCACCTGCTCGAGCTTGACCAGCGCGCGCAGCGAGGTCTCCTCGATGCCGGCCACGGCCGACCAGGCGGCGGTCCGCAGCCCGACCGCGATCGCCACGGCCTCGTCCTCGTCGAGGAGCAGCGGTGGCATGGCCGTCCCGGCGGCGAGCCGGTAGCCGCCGAAGGGGCCCGTGACCGACTCGACCGGGTAGCCGAGCCGCCGCAACCGGTCGACGTCGCGGCGGACGGTGCGCTCCGAGACCTCCAGGCGGGCGGCCAGATCGGGTCCCGGCCAGTCCCGCCGGGCCTGCAGGAGGGAGAGGAGCTCGAGCAGTCGGCTGGCGGTTCCGGTCACCCGCCGATCATCGCGCAGATCGCGGACAGAAACTGACCGGAACCGCTCGTAGGGTCGGCCGCGTACCGATCCACGACGAGGGGAGCCGACCATGATCGAGCAGCGCGATGGATACCCGGCGGGAGTCCCGTGCTGGGTGGACCTGGAGCAGGACGACCCGGCCGCCGCCGCCGCCTTCTACGGCGGGCTGTTCGGGTGGGATCTCGCCGACGAGATGCCCCCGGACGCCCCCGGCCACTACTTCGCCGCCACCCTGCGCGGCAAGGACGTGGCCGCCGTCGGCTCGCGTCCGGAGGGGGCCCCGCCCTCGCCGTCGTGGAGGACCTACATCTGGGTGGATGACGCCGACGCGACGGCCGCGCGGGCGACGGAGCTCGGCGGCAGGGTGGCGCTGGCCCCGATGGACATCTTCGACGCCGGGCGCATGGCGGTGATCGCCGACCCCGAGGGCGCGCGGATCGGCATCTGGCAGGCGAACCGCCATCGCGGCGCGGTCCTGGTGAACGAGCCCGGCACCTGGAACTTCAGCGCGCTGCACTCGCGCGACATGGACGGCGCGCTCGCGTTCTACGGCGGGCTCTTCGGCTGGGAGGGCGACGCGCCGGATCCGGCCTCGGGCGGAACGGTGCTCCTGCGGCGCCCCGGATACGGCGACCACCTGGAGGAGCTCGACCCGGGCCTGCGGGCGCGGATGGCCGAGATGGGCGCCCCCGCGGGTTTCGAGGACGCCGTGGCATGGCTCGTGCCACTCGGCGACGAGGCCGAGCCCTACTGGGACGCCACCTTCGGCGTTGCCGACGCCGACGCGACCGCCGCGGCCGCCGCGGAGCTCGGGGCGGAGGTGCTCGTGCCGCCGGTCGACATGCCGTGGGTGCGCATGACCGTGCTGCGCGACCCGCAGGGCGCCGTGTTCACCGCCAGTCAGTTCGTGCCCCCGGACCCGGGCTGACCCCGGTCGGCGGGTCCGGGGTTAGAGTCCCGGGCCCGCCCACCGCGTCACCCGGAGGACGATGACCGATCGCTCGATACGGGTCCTGGCCGCCGCCGCCGCCCTCGCGACCGCTCACGGCGGGGCCTCCCTCGCCGCCGCCGCCCAGGTGGGCAGGGGCACGCCGGAGAGCTGCACCTCGGCCGCGGTCGTCTCGGCCGTGGCCCGGGGTGGCCTGGTCACGTTCGACTGCGGCCCGGAGCCCGTCGTCATCCTCATGCGCCGGACGGCGAAGGTCCGCAACGACAACCCCTCGCTGGTGCTCGACGGCGGCGGGAAGGTCACCCTCAGCGGGGGAGGCGCCCGGCGGATCCTCTACCAGAACACCTGCGACCGGGCGCAGGTGTGGACCACCGACCACTGCCAGAACCAGGCGACGCCGCGCCTGGTGGTGAGGAACATGGCCTTCGCCCGCGGCAACGCCACCGGACAGGCCGTGGACGGTGGCGGCGGAGGCGCGATCTTCGCCCGCGGGGGGCGGCTGACCATCATCAACACGAGGTTCCAGGCCAACCGCTGCGATCGCGTCGGCCCCGACGTTGGGGGCGCGGCGGTCCGCGCGCTCAGCCAGTTCCGCAACCTGCCGGTGAGGGTGGTCGGCAGCACCTTCACCGGCGGCCGGTGCGCCAACGGCGGCGCGATCAGCAGCATCGGGGTGTCGTGGGCGATCACGCGGAGCACGTTCACGGGCAACCGGGCGACGGGCCGCGGCGCGAACCCGGCCCGGTCCGGCACGCCCGGCGGCGGCAACGGCGGGGCGATCTACCTCGACGGCAACCGCTTCACGCTGTCGCTGCGCGACAGCCTCATCGAGGGCAACACCGCGCCCGAGGGCGGGGGCGCGATCTTCTTCGTCAGCAACGACCGCACCGGCACCGCGACGCTCGCCGCGTCGACGCTCCGGGGCAACCGCAGCCAGGGCTTCGAGACGCCCGGCCTGCCGGGCGTGTTCTTCCTCGGCGCCCGTCCCCCGGCGCTCACGGAGGGCACCCGGCTGATCCCATAGCGGGGCGGGCCCCGCCGGGCCGCGGATACACTCGCCGGGTGACCGGGGCAGACGCAGCGCCGGCCGG
>JAEMRL010000408.1 GCA_016463385.1 Thermoleophilia bacterium | reverse complement strand
CCCCTCCTACCTGGTGCTCGCCGCCCTGCTGATCGCCCTGAACGTCACGGTGCACGGGGTCGCCGCCCTCGTGACGCGACAGGGTCCACCCGCGGCCCTCGCGGCGACCGCCCAGCTCGGCGTCCCGGCGGGCGTCGTCGCCATCGGGCTCGCCGAGGGCGTGATCACCCCGGGGCAGGGCGGTGCGATCATCGTCGCCGCGCTCGCCTCGATCGGCGCCTGCAGCCTGGGTGTGGGCCGGCTCGCGCGCGACGCCCGCGAGCCGGCCGCCGTTTCCGCCGTGCCCGGTGCCGCCAGTGCGGATCCGCGCCCGGCGGACTGACCGCCCTCAGCCGCCGAGCGCGCGGGCCAGGGCGAAGAAGAGCGGGATGCCGGCGATCAGGTTGACCGGGAAGGTGATCCCCAGGCTCGCGGTGAGGTACAGGGCCGGGTTCGCGTCCGGGAGCGCCACCCGCACGGCGGCCGGGGCGGCGATGTAGGAGGCGCTCGCGGCCATGACGCCGACCACGGCGCTGCCGCCGACCGACATCCCCGCGGCCGTGGCGAGGACGACGCCGAGGGTCCCGTTGACGAGTGGGACGCAGACCCCGAGCACGAGGAGGCCGGGACCGGCGGCGCGGAGGCCGGTCGCGCGCCGCGCCGCGGTGACGCCGAGGTCGAGGAGGAAGAGGGTCAGTGCTCCGAGGAAGAGGTCGCGGAAGAGCGGATCGACCTGGGCGGTCCCCTCGGCGCCCGCGATCCAGCCGATCGCCAGACCGCCGGCGAGCAGCACGATGCTCTTGCCGAGCACGGCCTCCCTCAGGGCGCGGCCCCACCCGCCGCGCGCCCCGCCGACGACCGTCGCGGCCAGCGTGAGCGCCACGACGATGCCCGGGACCTCCAGCATCGCGAGCAGGGCCGGGGCGAAGGCCTCGACCGGCACGTCGGCCTCCTCGAAGACGGTCAGCGCCGCGGCGAAGGTGACCGCCGACACCGAGCCGTAGTGCGCCGCGATCGCGCTGGCGTCGACGCGTCCGACCGGAAGCAGTCGCAGGGCCGCGGCGAAGGCGACCAGGGGCGTGATCACCCCGAGCGCGAGCACCGCCAGCGTCGGCGCGACGACCTCACCGGGGCTCGCCTGGGAGAGCGCGACGCCCCCCTTGAGGCCGATCGCCAGGAGCAGGTACTTGGACAGCCCGGTCGAGATCGCCTTCGGCAGCCGGAGGTCGGCGCCCGCGGCGGTGGCGAGCACCCCGAGCGCGAACGCGAGGACCATCGGCGAGGTGAGGGTGCCCTGCAGGATCTCGACCGCCGTCACGCACCCTCCCTCTCCGATGGCCGTGAGGGAGACTACATTGACGCGACTTACAAATCAGGTTACGGTTTGCGCGCCTTGCATGACGTCATGCCCGCGCCCGCCCGCGCGGCCGATCCAGGAGAC
The DNA here is from genome assembly GCA_016463385.1 of Thermoleophilia bacterium. Taxonomy (GTDB): domain Bacteria; phylum Actinomycetota; class Thermoleophilia; order Miltoncostaeales; family Miltoncostaeaceae; genus Miltoncostaea. The sequence continues at coordinate 1,151 of JAEMRL010000408.1, read as the reverse complement.
CCGATGCCCACCTCCACCGACACGACGAGCATCCCGGCTTCGGCAGCCGAGATCCCGGATGTCCCCGTCCTCCAGGCGATCGGAGACCGGCGGACGATCCGCTACTACGACCCCGACAAGAAGGTCGAGGAGTGGAAGCTCCAGGCCGTCCTGCAGGCGGCCCGGCTGTCGTCGTGCCAGGGCAACATCAACGCCACCGAGGCGATCGTCGTCCAGCGCGAGACCTGCGAGCTGTGGGACGACATCGAGGAGTGCGTCTCGGGCTTCAACGTCCAGATGATCAACCAGAGCTCGCACCTGGTGTTCTGGCTGACGAACCTCAACGCCTGGTACGGCCGGGCCAACGACGGCCTGTCCACCCTCGCCCTCTCGGGCGCGCTGACCAAGTACCACGGCTGGAACTACGAGTTCTCGATGACCCAGACGATCCCGCGCCTGATGAGCTTCCCCACGGAGCGGACCGACCAGCTGCTGCGTTTCGAGACCGGCCTCGCGGTGTCCCAGGCGATGATGTGCGCCAACTCGCTGGGGCTCGCCCAGAGCCTGATCGCCTTCGGCCGCAAGCCGGGCGGCGTCGAGGCGGTGTTCGGCCTCCCGCCGCACTACAAGTTCACCTGGGCCCACGTCCTCGGCTACCCCCTCGAGGACCGCAAGGCCGGCGGGCAGCGTCCGCGGATCAAGTTCGAGAAGCTCTTCCACAAGGGCGCCTTCGGCACGCCCTACGTGCCCGACCCCGAGGTCGATGCGCTGCTGCGCGAGAAGGGGATGATCCAGGAGCAGGCCCCGCTTCCGGGACGGATGGAGGAGCTCGACGCCCTCGCCGAGCGTTTCGGCCGCGAGCCGGGCTGCGTCTCCTGGCCCGACCGTGAGATCCGCCGTCTCATGAACGACGAGGACTGGGACTTCGGGCCGCGCATCCGCGCACACGCCCAGAGCATCATCGACAAGGGCGGGCTGCCGGACTACCCGGAGGCCATGCGGGAGGTCTTCACCAAGCTCATGGAGGAGCACGGCCTCGACACGAGCAAGTACCTGAGCTGACCCGGCGGTGCCTCACCCGACGCACACGCCGGGGCGAGCCCCCTCCCGGCCGGGTGAGACATCGCCGTCGTGGAGCGGGGCAGGGGCAGGCACACGCTCCTGCCCCGCTC
>JAEMRL010000407.1 GCA_016463385.1 Thermoleophilia bacterium | reverse complement strand
GTCGCGGTCGAGGCGCTCGAGCGGCTGGTGGCGGCGGGCGCCGTCGCCGCCGGCGAGGCCGACGCCCCCGGCCCGGCGACGGCCGTCGGGGCGCTCGCGGGCTGAGGAGACGGGCCCGGGCAGCAGTCGGGCGCGGGAGCCGGAGGAGAGCGTCTCACCCGGTCAGAGACCGTGGCACGCGCGCGGCGGGGCTTTCATCTCAGGCGCCCCGCTCTTCGGTTCCGGGCATCCCGCGCCCACTGACGACGGTACTCCTGGCCGGGGCGGATCGTCCAGGCCGGATCGCCGGAAACGTTCCCCCGTTACGCGGAAAATCGCCGGTCAGGCGCGCGGTCGCCCCCAGCGCTCGTCGTGCACCAGGGTGCGCCACGGACGGCGGATCTTCTCGAGGGCGGGCGGCAGGCCGACCGGGAACTCCTCCGGGTGCCCGAGCGGTGTGAGCAGCGGGATCTCCACCTCGGCGGGGATGTCGAGGAGGGCGCGGAACTCGTCCTCGAGGAACCAGTGGAAGACGGTCGGGACGGTGCCGAGGCCCTTGGCACGGGCGGCCACGTACAGGTTCTCCATCATGAAGCCGACCGAGACGACATCGGCGTCGCGCTCGAGCGAGGCCTGGTCGGCGGGGAAGAGGTCGCGGGGCACCCGCAGGCCGACCACCCAGACCGGCACCTGCGGATAGGTGCCGAGGGCCTGCTGGGCGTAACCGCGCGCCCACTCGGCGTGCTCCTCGGGCGTCGTGCCGGGCGCCGGCGGACGCATGACGCGGAAGTACTCGGCGCCTCCGCGCATGACGATGTCGGCGAGGGCGGCGCGGGTCTCCGGGTCGCGGACGACGATCAGGCTCCAGGCCTGCGCCATGCCGCCGGTCGGCGCCAGCAGGGCGAGGCGCAGCAACTCGTCCAGGTCGGCCTCGTCCACCGGGCGGTCGGTGTAGCGGCGCACGCTGCGCCTCTTGCGGATGGCCTCGAGCGCGTCCATTTGTCCCCCTCCTCGTTCCGGGCCTGTCGCCGCCACGTTACCCGCCGCCCGCCGGGGGGCGCGGGCGCGGCGGCGGGGCATATCCTCCGCACTCATCCGACTCCCGACCCCCGGAGGGGCCGATGAGCAGGGAACCTCAGGCGGTGTCCCACGGTGACGGCCGCGCCGCAGAGCTCCACCGATGAGCGGCGCCGGGGACGTCATCGACACGGGTGCCCCGCCGAGCGGCACCGGCTGCGCCGACTGCCTGGCCGGCGACGGGCCCGGCTGGTGGTTCCACCTGCGCCGCTGCGCGGCCTGCGGGCACATCGGCTGCTGTGACTCGTCGCCGAGCGGGCACGCGAGCGCGCACGCGGCGCGGGCCGGGCATCCGGTCATCCAGAGCTTCGAGCCGGGTGAGGACTGGTTCTGGTCGTACGCCGACGACGAGTTCCACGAGGGCCCCGAGCTCGCACCGCCGCGATCACATCCCGTCGACCAGCCGGTGCCGGGGCCGGCCGGGGCGGTGCCGCCCGACTGGCAGGCACATCTGCGATGAGCGCCCGCGAGGACGAGGGCATGGATCTCGACTGGGGCGACGGGGACTACGGGCGGACCGCGGAGGTCCTCGAGCCGGCGTCGGAGATCGTCGTCGAGCTGGCCGGGGTTTCCGAGGGGGACCGGGTGCTCGACGTCGCCTGCGGCACCGGCAACGCGACCATCGCGGCCGCGGTGCGCGGCGCCGGCGTGGTCGGCGTCGACCTGTCGGAGGGGCTCCTCGGGATCGCGCGCGGCCGCGCCGACGCGGCGGGCCTACCGGACGTCGTGCTCCGCGCCGGCGACGCGGTCGATCTGCCCGTGGAGCAGGGATCCTTCGACGTCGCGCTCAGCGTCTTCGGGGTGATCTTCGCGACCGACGCCGACGCCGCCGTCGCGAACATGCTGGCCGCGGTGCGGCCCGGAGGGGTCATCGCGATCGCCAGCTGGATCAGCCGCGGCCCGATCTGCGCCGCGGGCATGGCCCTGCGGAAGGCCTTCCCCTCGGACTCGGGCACGGAGGCGTTCGACTGGACCCGGCCGGAGGGCGTCCGCGGGCTCCTCGAGCGCACCGGCGCCCGCGAGATCGCCCAGAGCGAGCACGAGCTGGAGTTCCGCGCCCCGTCGGCGGCGGAGTGGTTCGACGAGCAGCAGCGCAACCACCCCGTCTGGCGCTGGGCAGGCCGGCAGTTGCCGGCCGAGCGCTGGGCGGAGGTGCGCCGCGAGAGCGTCGAGGCGCTCCGTGCCGGAAGCGACGAACCGCTGGAGTTCCGGGCCCGCAGCCCCTACGTGATCACCCGCGCCGTCCGCTGACATCGGCGCCCGGACGGTGGCTGCGGCCCCGCCCGGGGCGGACGCGCCAATTGGCGCATCGCTCGCGCGCCAATTGGCGCGTTCTTCCGGACGCCCGGAGCGATGCGGCTTCTCAGGCCTCGTCGCCCGGGGCGCGGCGCCCCGACTTGATCCTGGCGCGGTGGGTCTTCTCGGCCAGGCGGCGCTCCTTGGCGGCGCGGCTGGGCTTCGTCGCGCGCCGTGAGGGGGAGGGCGGGGCGAGGGCGTCGGCGACGCGGCGTTCGAGCCGTTCGAGCACCACCTCGCGGTT
>JAEMRL010000406.1:1404-2597 GCA_016463385.1 Thermoleophilia bacterium | reverse complement strand
CCCTCTCACCGGCCGAGCACGCGCTACTGGTCGCGGCGCCGCTGCCCGTGAGCGTCGTGCCGATGGCGGCGACCCTCACCGAGGAGCGCTTCTCGGATCCCGCCTGGGTCTTCGAGCGCAAGCTCGACGGCATCCGCTGCATCGCCATCGGCGACGGGGAGGGCGTGCGCCTGTTGTCGCGCAACGCGCTCAGCCTCGACGCGCGCTTCCCCGGGATCGCCGCGGCGCTGGCCGGAGCCGTCGCGACGCCGTTCGTCCTCGACGGCGAGGTGGTCGCCTTCGACGGGTCGCAGACGAGCTTCTCGGCCCTGCAGCAGCGCGGCGCGCGACGGTCTCGGGAGACGTTCCTCTACCTCTTCGACCTCCTGTACCTCGACGGGCGCGACACCACCGCGCTGCCCCTGCGCGCGCGCAAGACGCTGCTGCGCCGGGCCGTCGCGGCCTCGGGGCCGATCCGGATCACGCCGCACCGCAACGCCGAAGGCGAGGCCCTCTACCGGCGCGCGTGCGCGGCGGGCTGGGAAGGGGTGATCGCCAAGCGGGCCGACGCGCCCTACGTGCACGGGCGCTCCCGCGACTGGCTGAAGTTCAAGTGCACCGCCGAGCAGGAGATGGTGATCGGCGGATTCACGGCGCCGCGCGGCAGCCGCACCGACCTCGGCGCGCTGCTGGTCGGGCATGTCGAGGGCGGTCGCCTGCGCTACGCGGGCAAGGTCGGCACGGGGTTCACACGGGCGACGCTGAGCGATCTGGCCGGGCGGCTGGCCCCGCTGCGCCGTGACGACCCGCCCTTCGCCGACGTCCCCCGGTTCCGCGACGCGACCTGGGTGGAGCCGCGCCTGGTGGCGCAGATCGGCTTCGCCGAGTGGACCCGCGACGGGCGGCTGCGCCATCCGCGCTTCCTCGGGCTGCGCGAGGACAAGGCCCCCGAGGAGGTGGTGCGCGAGTGAGCGAGGGCATCCGGGCCGGTCGCAGGACCATCGCGATCAGCCACCCGGACCGGGTCGTGTTCCCGGAGGCCGGGCTGACCAAGCGCGACCTCGCGCGCCACTACGCGGATGTGGCCGAGGTGATGGTGCCGCACGTCCGCGGCCGGCCCCTCGCCCTGCAGAGCTTCCCCCGGGGGATCGGGGACGAGGGCTTCTTCCTGAAGAACGCGCCCCGCCACTTCCCCGACTGGATCAGGACCGTCG
>JAEMRL010000406.1:0-1304 GCA_016463385.1 Thermoleophilia bacterium | reverse complement strand
GAGGACCGCGGCGAGCGGATCTTCGTGGACGTCAACCGCACCCGCTACGGCCAGCACGCCGTGGCGCCCTACGCGGTGCGGCCCCTGCCGCGGGCGCCGGTCGCCACGCCGCTGCGCTGGGAGGAGCTCGACGACCCGGCCCTCGACCCGCAGGGCTGGACCGTCGCGACGATCGGGGCGCGCCTGGCCGAGGTCGGCGACCCCTGGCGCGACATCACGCGGCACGCCCGCGCGATCGGCCCCGCGGTCCGGGCCCTCCGCGACCGGGTCTGATCGACGACCCGGCCCGGAGAGCGCGGCTCAGGCCGCGGGGTCAGGCGCCGAGACCCGCCTGGGCCTCCTCCCAGCGGACGGTCAGCGCGTAGAGGACCGCGACGTTCAGGCCGATCGCGACCAGGCTCCAGAGCGGGTAGGCCGGGAACCAGGCGAACTGCGCGAACAGGTTCAGCACCACGACCGCGACGGCGAACCACCGCGCCCACCCGTGCCCGGACACCAGCCCGGCGCCCGCGAGCGCCATCACGACGCCCCAGATCAGCAGCGTCCATCCCCAGACGGTGAAGTCGGCCGTGACGAGCAGGCCCGACTCCGTGACGAGGTAGACCTCGTCCTTCAGCACGGCGGCGAGCCCCTGGATCGCGTTCACGCCGCCCACGACGAACATCACGATCGCCGCGAAGGCGATCCATCCGCCCCAGACCGGGCTCGCCCGGTGGCTCTCTGTGGTCATGCGGTCCACCCCTTCCTCGACGGTCGCCCCCGGGGCGGGTACCCCGTACGGCGAGCTCGGCTCACGATTCGTAGACCCAGCCGCACGCTATGACGGCATCCGGGGTTCCCGCAATGCCCCGCGGGGTCAGACGCCAGTCCTGGCGGCGATCCGGCCCTCGTCCACGGCAGCCGCCAGCGCGGAGTGGTCGGCGGCGTTCCGATCGGCGTACGCCTCGGCGAACGCGGCGATGGCACGGTCGAAGACCACGCCCTTGCCCATGTAGCCGGCGATGGCCACGCGGTCTCCGGAGCGGGCGTGCGCGCGGGCCAGCGTCCACCCGCAGAGCTCCGCGTACACCCGCAGGCCCTCCGGCCGCAGTCGCTCCACCTCCACCGACCCCTTCCAGTCCCGGAACTGGCGGACGTAGAAGTCCCGCTCCCGTCCGTCCAGGCCGCGCTGGCGGATCCAACCGAGGAAGCCGTCGCCGGCCGCCTGCATCAGGCGTTGGCCCGCCACCACCCGATGGCCACCGTTGCGGTACCCGCTCCGCCCGAGGTGACGCTCGAGCACCGAGGGCGGCGCCTCCTTGACC
>JAEMRL010000405.1 GCA_016463385.1 Thermoleophilia bacterium | reverse complement strand
ATCGTCGTGCGCTTCCTCGCGGGCGGCGGCGGGGACGCCGCCGCGACGCCGGTCGCCGAGGTGATGACCTCCAGGGTGACGGCCGTGGCGCCGGACGACGAGCTGGCCGTCGCGGCGGAGGCGATGCGCGACGGGGGCGTGCGCCGGCTGGTCGTGATCGACGCCGGCACGGTCGTCGGAGTGCTCAGCCACGGCGCCCTCGTGCAGGCGACCGACGGCGAGGGCGCGGGCCGTCAGGCGACGCTCGGGGTGACGGCGGGGGCCTGACCCGCACGGGCCGCCGCCGAGAGCCCTCGGGCTCCCGGCGGCGGCGCCGGGGTCAGCCGGGGAAGAGGCCCTCGCCGGTCGCGGCGCTCTCGAGCGCCTGCGCCTCGGCCAGGGTGATGTCGCGGTCGGGGACGATGATGTCCGACCCGACGAACTCGTCGTCCGGCACCGCGTCGCCCACCCGGCGGATCGTGTCGATCAGCCCGCCGAGGGCAGCCGGGAAGGCCGCCTCGTCGCCGGCCGCGATGGCCGCCTCGACCGCGTCGTCGGCCGTCTCGACCGTCGCCATGTCGCCGTCGTCGAGACGGAACTGCCCGTGTCCCAGCACCCGGACGATCACGGCGTACCCCCCGTGATCTCACCCGCCGGCGCCGCGCCCGGGCCGAGCTGCGCCTTCAGGCGCGCGAGGTCGGCCTCGACGGAGCTCTGCGAGGTGATCGCCGCCAGCTCGCGGTCGACGACGTCGCCGCCCACCGACAGGTCGTCGAGCGCGCCCGACTCGAGCAGCTCGTCGATCGCGCCGGCGCGCGCCTGCATCGTCTGCACCTTGTTCTCGGCGCGGTCCATGGCCATGCCCACGTCGGCCATGTCCTCGCTGATGCCGCTGAAGGCCTCGCCGATCTTGGTCTGGGCCTCGGCGGCGGTGTACTGGGCCTTGATCGTCTCCTTGCGGACCCGGAACGACTCGATCTTCGCCGTCAGCTTCTGCTCGGCGGAGACCAGCTTGTCCTGCTCGGCCTGGAGCTGGTCCTTCTGGGTCAGGATGCTCTCGAGCTGGGCCTGCACACCGGCCTTGCGCTCGAGCGCCGTGCGGGCGAGGTCCTCGCGGCCGGCCTGGAGGGCGGCACCGGCCTGGCGCTCGAGGTTGCCGACGCTCGCCTGGAGCTTGTCGGCCTGGAGCTCCAGGCGCTTCTTGCTGGTGGCGACGTCGGCCACGCCGCGGCGCACCTTGGTCAGCAGCTCGGTCTGCTTCTCGAACGAGAGATCGAGCATCTCGTTCGGGTTCTCGGCCGCATCGAGGGCCTTGTTTGCCTTCGCCTGAAAGATCGCCTTCAGGCGACTGAAGAAGGACACGCCATTCCCCCTGGTCGCACGTGTGGGTTCCGCCCGCGACGCTAACGGGTCGCAGTGGCGAAGGGAACCGTGACGGCACGGGCGGCCGCGGCCGGGTCGCGGTTGTGCCGCCCCCGGCCACCTGACAGATTCGCCGCCATGAAAAGACTCCGCGCGCTCACCGCCCTCGTCCTCTCCGCCGTCGCGCTCCTCGCGGTCACCTCGCCCGCGCTCGCCCTGGTCGACCTCGCCGCCGTCGCGTCGTCGGACGTCGCGGTGGAGCGGGGAGCCGACGTGTCGGCGGCCCAGCGGGCGCAGCTGGAGGACTCGGCGGCCTCCCTCGCCCAGCGCGGGACCCCCGTCAAGTACGTCGTGCTGCGGACCAAGCCGACCGACGCCCAGGCGTACGCCGACCGGCTGCGCAGCACCCTCGCCTACCAGGGCGACGTCCTGGTGCTGTCGCCGGGCAACCTGCGTATCTCGTCGGCCCTGCGCACCTCCGACGTCCAGGCCGCCTTCGACAGCCAGCGCGCGACCCTGCGCCAGGATCCGGTCACCGGCACCATCGCGGTGGCCGAGCTGCTCTCCGACCTGCGCATCCAGGGGTCGGTCACCGAGGATCCGGGCACCGGCGACGAGGGGTCGTCCGGGGGCGGCGGTGGCGCGCTGCTGGGCATCCTCCTGCTGGGCGGGGGCGCTGTGGCGGTGGCGGCGGTGATCGCCCGGCGACGGGCGCGGTCCCGGGCCGGAGCGGCGCCCGCCGGGCTCCAGCGCGAGTCGCTCGAGCCACTCGTCGACGGGCTCGCCGCCCAGATCGGCGACCTCGACGACGACATGCAGATCGACGGGCCGCTCACCGCGGCGGCGCGGGAGCACTACGACGTCGCCGTGCTCTCCTACGGCGAGGCGCGCGACATCCTGGAGGCGGAGGCCCAGACCCCGGCGAGCCTCGAGGCCGCCCGCGCCCTGCTCGAGAAGGGCCTGCGCGCGGCCCGCCGGACGCGGGCGGTGCTGGAGGGGCGCTCGCCCGACCAGGCCGATCAGGAGCCGTTGCTCGAGGGCATGTGCTCCTTCGATCCCAAGCACGGCAAGGCGACGACCTCGGTGACGATCTCCACGCCGAACGGCCAGGACGCGGAGCTGCCGGCCTGCGCGAACTGCGCCGCCGACATGGCGGCCGGCAACCAGCCGCGCTTCCGCGAGGTGGAGGAGCAGGGGCGGATGGTGCCCTACTGGCAGACCCGCGGGATGGGCATGGGCCGCGGCGGGCCGGGCCAGGAA
>JAEMRL010000404.1 GCA_016463385.1 Thermoleophilia bacterium | reverse complement strand
GAGTGCGACAGCTGGGAGCCGGCCGCGTATCCGGCGGCGACCACGAGGAAGAGGAGCAGGGGGCGTCGCATCAGGGCGTCGTCCTGGTTCGGCACGCGCGTCGGGACGCGAAGGCTACAACCACGCGGATGTGGATATCCCGAGTGCCTCACGGATGGAATCGCGCAACGGGCGCGGGTGAACCCGTGAGCACGAGCGGTGCCCGCCCGGAGGCCCGCACGTCCCCGGCGTGATCGGGTGGGACCGATCCATTACCGCGGGCCGCGCCGCGGCGCGGCCCGACGTGCCCCATGGAGAGGAACCACATGAAGACGACACGGAAACTGCTCTGGGCGGGCGGCGTGCTCGCAGGGGTCCTGCTGGTCGTGCTCGGAGGCGTCTGGATCGCCATCGGTGCAAGCGCGCGCGGCGAGGTCCACGACACGATCACCCAGGAGCAGATCACCGGCTCCCCGGACATGAGCCCGACGGCGATCCTCGAGGGCATCGAGTCGGCGGGCCTCACGGGCAAGATCGCCGTACCCACCTGCGACGTCGCCGAGGAGCCGGTCACGAACGGCACCGAGGCGCGCTGCTTCGCCGAGTACATGCGGGTCCACGCCCTGGAGTCGACCGGCGGGCGCACCTACTCCGAGATGGGCCGCTTCCTCGACGCCGACGGCAAGGAGGTCTTCACCGAGGACGAGGCGGCCAAGGGCCCCAACGGGCGGCCGGTCTCGAACCCCTCCCGTGACCTCTGGGTCTCCCAGCGGGCGCTGGCGACCGGTCTCGAGCTGGCGTACGTCGGCGAGCAGGTGTCGCTGTTCTCGGTCGCGACCGGGATCCTGTTCGTCATCATCGGCATCGGCTTCCTGGTGATGGTCATCGCGGGCGGCATCCTCGGGAACCCGTTCAGCAAGGGCGAGGACGCCGCGCCGGCACCGCCGGCCGAGTAGCCCTCGACCGGCGCCGCACCGCCCCCTCGCCGGGGGCGGTGCGGTCGCGGTCTAACCGCAGGCACCATCGGGGTTGACGCGCTTGCCCGGTCCCTTCCGGCCCTACGACAGTGGGGTCCGACGAGGAGGAGACCATGGACACGGTATTCGGTGGACCACCGGCCCGCGACGCGGGCTCGTCCGGCGAAGCCACGGCCTCGGGCGTGCACGGCCCGCGGGGGCTCGCCGCCCTCGCCCGGGAGCTGCGCGAGCGTGAGCGCCGGGCGCTCCTCGAACGGGAGGGGCCCCTGCACGAGACGATCCGGGCCGACACGGCGGAGCTTCGCGCCGAGCTCGAGGAGCTGGCGGTGCGGGCCCTCGCCGACGGCCACACCCTCGCCGGCGTCAGCGCGGCGGCCATGCCCTCCTCGGACGCGCGGGCGCGCTTCGAGGCGATGGGCCGGCTTGCGGCGACCTGCGCGCGCACCGCCGAGGTCGAGGAGGTGCTCCGGGAGGAGGCGCGCGCCCTCGGCGGAGAGATGCCCGCCGACCGCAACGCCCACCTGCGGCGGGCCCGCTCGCGGGCGCGCTTCGACCTGCACTCCGCGGTGCGGGGGGCGGTGCTGCGTGGCGTCACGCCCGCCGCGATCGTCGAGATCACGCAGGCGGCCGGCCTCGACATGGAGGAGGGCGACCTCATGCTCGCGTTCGAGGTGCGCGCCGAGCACTGACCCCACGGGCGGCCGGGGTGGACCGCCACCCCCGGGCCGCGCGGCGCGCGGCCCGGGGGTGCGACGCTCAGGCGTGCAGCGGGGTGCCGGGGACCGGCCCCGGACGGGTGGGCGCCGTCTCCGTGCCGCCCATGTCGAGACGGAACGGCGGGTACTCGTCGGTGAGCAGCGCGCCGTAGGCGGTCGCGCGGAGCACCCAGCGGTTGAAGCCCATCACGAGATCGAAGATCCCACGGTGGTAGCCGCGCCCCACGAGCAGCAGGATACCCGCGACCAGCACGAGGACGCCGATCACGCTGAACGTGTGGATCCCGGCGCCGCCGGCCAGGATGCCGGCCACCGCGTAGTGCGGGATGCCGAGCAGCCACCAGCCGATCAGCGGCAGGCCGCGGCGGGTCTCCCCCTCGGGGTAGTCGATCTGCAGACGCGCCGGATAGTCGGGCACGTCGGCCAGGGTGAACGGCGGGTAGCGATCGGTCGCGATCGCCCCGAACGCGTAGTACTCCACCCGCCAGGTCCATCGCATGACCCCGGCCGTGAAGTCGAAGAGCCGGCGCGGGTGGCGCCCCGTCGCCAGGCGGGCGACGAGCGCCATCAGGGTGGCCACGACGACGCCGAGCCACAGGAACGCGAGGACGATGACGTGCGGCAGGGCGAGGATCCACTTCACGAGCCACTTCCAGCGCGACAGCGGCTCGTCGATGCGGCCCTCGACCGTGAGCGGATAGTGGGCGTTCATCGGGAGGACCTCCTTTCGGTTCGTCGATCCGAGCGTCCCGCAGGCGTCGATCCCGCGCATCGGGGGCACGACCCCGCCGGGTGCCGCCGACGGGAGCCCGTGGTGCGTACTTCCCCGCAGCCGGGGGCCGGGGATCGCCCGATGGGGGTGGCGCGGCGGATGGGCAGAGTCGGGCGGATCCTCCCCCGCCCGGCCGCTGGAGTCCCCCTGGCCACCGCCGT
>JAEMRL010000052.1 GCA_016463385.1 Thermoleophilia bacterium | reverse complement strand
GCAGCACACCGCGCCCGCCGAGCGGGCGCTCCAGGTAGAGGGCGCCGGCCTGCACCGCGAGCCGCCCGGCGACCTCGCTCATCGGCGCCAGCAGGGGCAGGCGGCCCTCGCGATCCTCGACGGTCTCGTAGGCGATACCCGTGGTGCCCGCCCGCCGGAGCGCCCCGGCCACGCCCGGGTTGGCGGCGAGGTGCAGGTAGGTGAACAGGGTCTGGTCGTCGCGCAGGAAGCCGAACTCGGACGCCTGGGGCTCCTTCACCTTCAGCACCAGTTCGCCGGCCCACGCGTCCTCGGCGCTGCCGATCCGGGCGCCGACGCGCGCGAACGCCTCGTCGGGCAGGCCGGACCCCAGGCCCGCCCCCGCCTCGACCCACACGTCATGGCCGCGGCGGGTGAGCTCCAGGGCGCCCGCCGGCGTCAGCGCCACGCGGTACTCGTCGCTCTTGACCTCGGCCGGGACGCCGATCCGCATCTACCCCTCCGCTCTGGCGATCCGCCGCACCCTACCGCCCGGCGGCGCTCCGGCCCCCGCGCCGTGTGAGAGGGCCCGCGAGGCCCGCCGCGCACGCGAGGGCCGCCAGGCCGGCCACGACCGCGATCGCCAGCAGCGCGCCTCGGCGGCGGTCGCCCGTGAGCGAGAAGTCGCCGGAGGCGAGCTCGGCTGCCCGGGAGCGCTGGGCGCCGGCCAGGGTGTGCTCGCCGAAGGCCTGCAGCGTGGCGTCGAAGCCCTGCTGGGCGGCCGGGAAGTCCAGGTCCCAGAAGGCCGTCATGGCCTCCCGGAAGCGGTCGCCGCTCGCCCCCGGCCCCGGGACGATGTCGCGCGACTCGAGAAGCAGGCGCACGTCGGTGGCCCGTTCGGCGATGCCGCCCTCACGGCTGCGCTGGGTGACGATGCCGCGCACGCGGCCGTCGGCGTCGATCACCGGACCTCCGGAGTCGCCCCGCTCGACGGGCACCGAGATGGCGATCGCCTGCCGGGGCTCCGCACCCTCCTCGGCCTCGAGCGTCCCGGTACGGCTGAGGCGTCCCCGGCGAACCGCCGGCTCGAACTCGCCGCGCGCGGGCCCGTCGAGGCTCGACCCCACCCCGAAGCCGATCGTCACCACCGGCGTGCCGGAGCTCGAAGCCTCGTCGAGCGGCAGGGCCGGGGCGGTGCGGGCGCGGATCCGGATCAGGGCGAGGTCGGCCGTGGGACTGGGCACCCGCTCCTGCACCGGGTAGGTGCGCGAGCCGGCCATCCCGCCCCCGGCGTCGGCCTGGCTGACCGTCAGCGAGACCACGCCCGGCCCGACCGGGGTGGCGCCGTTGGTGCGCACCCACTCGTCGGCGGCGTCCTCGTCCTCGTGCGATTGGCCCCGGAAGGCCCGGTCCTGGGTGTAGGCGAGGCGCGCCAGGGTCGCCGCGTCGGGCGTCGCGACGTGCGCGGCGCTCACGAGCCAGCCCCCCGGAGCCACGGCGACGGCGGTGCCGCGCTCCTGGATGGTCCGCGCCTTCGGCGTGATCGGCACGCGCGTGCCGTCGGCGAGCCGCAGCGCGTCGACCCGGATCGTCGTATCGACGCGGTAGACGCTCGGCAGGGCGAGCAGCGTCGCGCGGTCGAGCGGGTCGGTGGAGAGGTCGCTCGGGGCGGCCGCCGCCACCCCGGCCCCCAGGAGCAGGGCCACCAGGACGGCGAGGAGTGCGCGCGGGCTCACCGGTCCAGGGTAGGCGCTCGGCTCGTCCGCGCGCCTCCCACCGGTCAGGCCTCCCCGCCCTCCAGGATCCGCTTCACGCGCTGCATCGCCTCGGTCTGGGTCGGCGACAGGCGCGCCTGCATGTCCATGGCGGGGTCGATCGGCTCGGCGGTGGTCGCCCAGCGGATGCGGCTGCCCGTGCCCTCGGCCGTCACCTCGAAGCTGGCCAGGTGCGTGCGCACGGGCGCCCCGGAGACGACGCTGTAGGAGTAGAAGCGCGCGTCGTCGTTGCGCTCGAGCAGCAACTCGTGGAGCACGGCGCCCTCGGCGCTGCGCAGCGTGCGCGCGTCGCCCTCGACCTCGCACGACACGTACTTGGGGTACCAGCGCGGCACGGTCGTCGGGTCTCCGATGAACGCCCACACCTCGTCGGGCGGGGCGTCGATGTCCACGACGATGGCCCAGGACGGCATCGGCGGCCCTAGTGCCGGAAGTGGCGGCGGCCGGTGACGACCATCGAGACGCCGGCGGCGTCGCATGCGGCGAACACCTCGTCGTCGCGGATGGACCCGCCGGGCTGGATGATCGTGGTGATGCCGGCCTTCACGGCCGCCTCGGGGCCGTCGGCGAACGGGAAGAAGGCGTCGCTCGCGAGCGCCGATCCGGCGACCGGGAACTGGGCCTTCTCCAGCGACAGCCGCACCGAGTCGACGCGGCTCATCTGCCCGGCGCCGACACCGATCGTGGCGAGGTCGCGGGCCAGCACGATCGCGTTGCTCTTCACGTGCTTGGCGACGCGCCAGGCGAAGAGCAGGTCGCCCCACTCGGCCTCGGTGGGCACGCGCTCGGTCACGACCGTCATCAGGTCGCGGTCCTCGCTCTCGGCGTCGCGGTCCTGCACCAGCAGGCCGCCGCTGACCCGCCGCAGGTCGCGCTCGCCGGGGTTGGTGCGCCGCCGGTCGGCGTTCAGCATCACCCGCGTGTTCGGCTTGCGGGTGAGCGCCGCGAGGGCCGCCTCGTCGTAGCCCGGCGCCAGCAGCACCTCGACGAAGGTGCCGGCCAGCATCTCGCCGAGCGCCTCGTCGACGGGCCGGTTGACCACGATCACGCCGCCGTAGGCCGACACCGGGTCGCAGTCGCGGGCCCGCTCGTAGGCCGTCACCAGATCGCCGGCCACGGCGACCCCGCACGGGTTGTTGTGCTTCACGATCACGCAGGCCGGCAGCTCGAACTCGGCCACCAGGCCGCGGGCGGCGTCGAGGTCGTAGAGGTTGTTGAACGACAGCGCCTTGCCGTGCAGCTGCTCGACGCGGGCCAGCAGGTGCGTGCGGGCGCCGCGCTCGGTGTAGTAGGCGCCGCTCTGGTGCGGGTTCTCGCCGTAGCTGACCTCGAGGTGCTTGTCGAAGCCCAGGAGGATCGTGTCGGGGAACTCGTCCTCGCCCTCGGCGAACCAGTTGGCGATCGCCGCGTCGTACCGGGCGGTGCGCTGGAAGGCCGTCCCGGCGAGCCGCCGGCGGAGCGCCGGCGAGATGCGGCCGTCGCCGGCGGCGAGCTCCTGCAGCACCTCCTGGTACTGGTCGGGGGAGGTGACGACGCCCACGCGCGCGTGGTTCTTGGCGGCGGCGCGGATCATCGCCGGGCCGCCGATGTCGATCTGCTCGATCAGCTCGTCGTCGCTCACGCCGCGGCGCTGCACCCACTCCTCGAAGGGGTAGAGGTTCACCACCACCAGGTCGATCGGCTCGATGCCGGCCGCGGCCATCTGTTCGGCGTCGCCCTCGTGCCCGGCGCGGCCGAGGATGCCGCCGTGGATGCGCGGGTGCAGCGTCTTGACGCGGCCGCCCATGATCTCCGGGTGCCCGGTGACCTCGTCGACCGGCACCACGTCGATCCCCCACGACCGCAGCGACTCGGCGGTGCCGCCGGTCGAGATGATCGTCACCCCGCGCTCCGCGAGACCGCGGGCGAAGTCCTCCAGCCCGGTCTTGTCGGAGACCGAGACCAGCGCGCGCGCGACCTTCACTCACCCTCCCCGGGGACGATCTGGACCCTGCGGCGATCCGACGGATCGCGGCGCACCCGTCCGGCGGCGAAGAGACGCACCGCCTCGGGCACGAGCCGGTGCTCAACCTCGCGGATCCGGGCCGTCAGCGCCTCCGCGTCGTCACCGTACATCACCGCCACGGGCTCCTGCAGGATGGGCGGACCGCCGTCCACGACCTCCTCGGCGTAGTGCACTGTGACCCCCGTGTACCGCACGCCCCAGGCCAGGGCCTGCTCGATCGCGTGCAGCCCCGGGAACGACGGCAGCAGCGACGGGTGGAGGTTGATGACCCGGTCGGGGAAGCGGTCGAGAAAGTCGCCGGTGAGGATGCTCATCCAGCCCGCCAGCACCACGAGCCCCGGATCGGCGGCCTCCACCACGTCGGCCAGGCGCCGGTCGCGGGCGGCCCGCTCGCCGCCGTCCAGCCCGACCACGGCCGTCGGGATGCCCGCGGCCTCGGCGCGCTCGAGCGCCTTCACGCCGGGGTGGGAGCTGACGACCAGCACGATCCGCGCGGCGTCGCCCGGGGCGTGGACGTCGTCGATCAGGCTCTGGAGGTTGGAGCCGCTGCCCGACACCAGCACCACCACGCGCATCGGATCAGCCATGCACCACCCCGGCCGGGCCCGCCTCGACGCGTCCCACCAGGCGCGCGTCGCCGACGGTCGCGAGCGCCGCCTCGACGTCGCCGGGGGCGACGACGACGCACATCCCGAGGCCCATGTTGAAGGTGCTCCAGGCGTCCTCATCCGACACGCGCCCCGTGGCGAGGATGGCCGCGATCGCCGGCCCCGGCTCCCAGGAGCCCGGCGTCAGCACCGCCCGCATCCCCTCGGGAAGGGCGCGCGGCAGGTTCTCGGGCAGGCCGCCGCCGGTGATGTGGGCGGCGGAGTGCACCGCCACGCCCGCCGCGGCCAGGGCCTGCATATCGCGCACGTAGAGTCGCGTCGGCGCCAGCAGCAGGTCGGGGTCGGGCGCGAGCGCGCCCGCATCGACCAGCGCCCGCACCAGCGAGTAGCCGTTGGAGTGGACCCCCGAGGAGGGGATGCCGACGATCGCGTCGCCCTCGGTGACCCGGTGGGCGCCCAGCATCTCGCTGCGCTCCACCACGCCGCAGGCGAAGCCGGCCAGGTCGAAGTGGCCGGGCGCGTAGAGGCCGGGCATCTCCGCGGTCTCCCCGCCGGCCAGCGCGCAGCCGACCGCGGCGCAGGCGTCGGCGATCGAGCGCACCAGCGTGGCGGCCTCG
Source organism: Thermoleophilia bacterium (assembly GCA_016463385.1). GTDB lineage: Bacteria > Actinomycetota > Thermoleophilia > Miltoncostaeales > Miltoncostaeaceae > Miltoncostaea. The sequence continues at coordinate 5,340 of JAEMRL010000052.1, read as the reverse complement.
GCGGGATCGAGCCGACCGACCGCCAGATAGTCGAGGAACACCATCGGCGTGGCGCCCGTGCAGGCGAGGTCGTTGACGCACATCGCCACCAGGTCCTGGCCGAGCCCCTCGATGCGGCCGAGGCCCTGGGCCAGCAGCAGCTTGGTGCCGACCCCGTCGGTGCAGGTCACGAGCATCGGCTCGCGCATCCCCGGCGGGATCGCGTGGGCGGCGGCGAACCCGGTCTGGCCGCCGGCGATCATCGAGGAGATCGTGGCGGTGTGCGTCCGCGCGGCCTCGAGGTCGACGCCGGCGTCGCGGTAGGAGAGCGAGCCGTCGGTCATCGGCTCAGACGGGGGCGGGTGCCGGAGCGGCGGGCTCGAACCTCATCTTGAGCGACGAATCCGGGATCGGGATGGGGTACTCGCCGGTGAAGCAGGCGCGGCAGAACTGCGCCGCCGGGCGGCCGAGGGCGCGCTGAAGGGCGTCGAGCGAGAGGTAGGCGAGCGAGTCGGCGCCGGTCAGCTCGGCGATCTCGTCCACCGTGCGGCCGGCGGCCACCAGCTCCGAGCGGTCGGCCATGTCGATGCCGTAGAAGCAGGGCCAGAGGATGGGCGGGCTCGAGATGCGCATGTGCACCTCGACGGCGCCCGCGTCCAGCAGCATCGCCACGATCTGCTGGGTGGTGTTGCCGCGCACGATCGAGTCGTCGACCACCACGAGCCGCTTGCCCTCGATCACGGCCGGCAGCGGGTTGAACTTCAGCCGGATGCCGTGCTGGCGCAGCGTCTGATCGGGCTGGATGAAGCTGCGCCCGACGTAGCGGTTGCGCACGACCGCCTCGGCGTAGGGGATGCCCGACTGGTGCGAGTAGCCGATCGCGGCCGGGGTGCCGCTGTCGGGCAGCCCCACGACGAGGTCGGCCTCGGCCGGGCTCTGGCGGGCCAGCTCGCGACCCATCGCCTCGCGGGAGCGCCACACCGTCTCGCCGTCCATCTGGCTGTCGGGCCGGGCGAAGTAGATGTGCTCGAACACGCAGAGGCGGCCGCCCTTGGAGGGCATCGCCTGGCGGCTCTCGACGCCGTCGGCGGTGAGGCGGACGGCCTCGCCCGGCAGCACGTCGCGGATGAAATCGGCGCCGATCTGGTCGAGCGCGCAGGTCTCCGAGGCGACGCACCAGCCGTCGTCGTCGAGCTTTCCGACCACGAGGGGCCTCACGCCGTGCGGGTCGCGGAAGGCCACCAGCTCGGTGCCCGACATCGCCACCACCGAGTAGGCGCCGATCAGGCGCGGCATCACCGAGCAGGCGGCCGCCAGCAGGCTGCCCTCCTCGATGGCGAGCATCGCCGCGATGATCTCCGAGTCGGTGCTGGCGCGCAGGTCGACGCCGGCGGTCTCCATCTCGGTCCGCAGGGCGCCCGTGTTGGTGAGGTTGCCGTTGTGGCCGAGGGCGACGATGCCCCCGCCGCGCGTGTGGGTGACCGGCTGCGCGTTGTCCCACTTGTTGGCGCCGGTCGTGGAGTAGCGCACGTGGCCGATCGCGGCGCCACCGGTCAGCCCGCGCAGCGACGACTCGTCGAAGACGGCCGACACCAGGCCGAGGTCGCGCTGGACGGTGACCTGGCCCTCGTCGCTGACCGCGATGCCCGCGCTCTCCTGGCCGCGGTGCTGCAGGGCGTGGAGGGCGTAGAACGACAGCCGCGAGACCTCGCGGCCGGGTGCGACGACGCCGAAGACGCCGCACTCCTCCTTGGGGCGGTCGTCGTCGAGGTCGATCGCCCGGGGGGCCTCGCTCATGCGAGGGCCTCGGGCAGACCGCGCTCGTACGCCTCGCGCGCCCGCTCGACCGGCAGCGCGACCTCGTTGTCGCCGATCCTCAGCACGACCGCGTCGCCGCCGACCTCGCCGAGCCACCGGACCCGCACGGCCGGACCGGCCAGGCCCTCGAAGCGCGCGACGTCGCCGGCGGCCAGCGTGACCAGCATCCGCCCACCGCCCTCGCCGAACATGACCTCGTCGTCGCGGCGGCCTGGTTCGACCTCGGCCGTGACGCCCACGCCACCGGCCATCGCGCTCTCGGCCAGAGCGACGGCGAGCCCGCCCCCGGAGACGTCGTGGGCGCTGCGCAGCAGGCCCTCCTCGGCGGCTCTCAGGACCAGTTCGATCGCGGCGACCTCACGGCTGACATCGACGTCGGGCAGGGCTCCTCCGGGCGACGCCGCGTACTCGCTGGCGTCGAGGACGCCATCATCGCCCACCAGCAGGACGACGTCCCCCGCGTCGGCGAAGGCGTGACCGACACTGCTGTCGGCCCGCTCGAGCAAGCCCATCATTCCCACCACCGGCGTCGGGAGGATCGAGCGCGTCGCGCTCTCATTGTAGAGCGACACGTTGCCCGACACGACCGGCACGTCAAGGGCTGTCAGTGCCTCGGCCATGCCGGCGATCGACTCGGCGAGCCGCCAGCCGGTGGAGCCCTTCTCCGGGTTCGGGAAGTTGAGGCAGTCGGTGGCGGCCACGGGCCGGGCGCCGACGCAGGCGAGGTTGCGCGCGGCCTCGAGCACCGAGGCGCGGCCGCCCCCGCGCGGGTCGATCTCGCAGTGGCGCTCGGCGCAATCGGTGGTCAGCGCGATCGCCCGGTCGGATCCGGGCAGGCGCACCACGGCGGCGTCGCCGCCGGGGCGGCGGATCGTGTTGGCGCCGACCAGGTGGTCGTAGCGCTCGTAGATCCAGCGCTTGCTGGCGATGTTGGGCCGGGCGAGCAGATCGGCCCACGCGGCGGCCAGGTCGGCGGGCTCGGGGATCGTCGCCAGGTCGAGCGGGATCCCCGCGGGCGCGGGCACGCGCGGCACCTCGTAGACCGGCGCGTCGTCGGCCAGCAGCCGCGCGGGCAGGTCGACCACCACGGCGCCGCCGGAACGGGCGACCAGGTTCTCCCCCTCGGTCACCGACCCGATCGCGGTGGCGTCGAGGTCCCAGCGCCGGCAGACCGCGATCATCTCCTCGAGCTTCTCGGGCAGCACCACGGCGAGCATGCGCTCCTGGCTCTCGGAGACCAGGATCTCGGCGGGCGCCAGGGTCTCGCGCAGCGGCACCAGGTCGAGGTCGATGTCGAGCCCGACGCCGCCCTTGGCCGCCATCTCGCTGGCGGCGCTCGTCAGCCCGGCGGCGCCCAGGTCCTGAAGCGCCACCAGGGTGCCCGACTCGGCCAGCTCGCGGCAGCAGTCCATCAGCTTGCGCTCGGTGAAGGGGTCGCTCACCTGCACCGACGGCCGCTTGTCCTCGGCCTCGTCCAGCTCGGCCGAGGCCAGCACGCTGGCCCCGCCGATCCCGTCGCGGCCCGTCTTGTTCCCGAACAGGACGAGGGCGTTGCCGGGGCCCTGGGCGGCGGCGCGCAGGATGCCGCCGGGACCGAGGACGCCGACGCACATGGCGTTGACCAGGCACGACTCCTCGTAGCGGTCGTCGAACGAGACCTCGCCGCCCACCGTCGGGACGCCGATGCAGTTGCCGTAGTGGCCGATGCCGGCCACCGAGCGGGTGAACAGGTGGCGGCTGCGGGCGCTGGTCAGCTCGCCGAAGCGCAGCGAGTCGAGCAGGGCGATCGGCCGCGCGCCCATGGCGATGATGTCGCGCACGATGCCGCCGACGCCGGTGGCGGCGCCCTCGAAGGGCTCGACCGCCGAGGGGTGGTTGTGGCTCTCGATCTTGAGCGCCACCGCGATCCCGTCGCCCACGTCCACCACGCCGGCGTTCTCACCGGGGCCCTGCAGCACGCGCGCGCCGGTGGTCGGGAAGCCCCGCAGCAGGGGCTTGGAGTGCTTGTAGGAGCAGTGCTCGCTCCACATCAGGCTGAACATGACCAGCTCGGGGTCGGTGGGCTCCCGCCCGAGCAGCTCGGGGATGAGCGCGGCCTCGTCGTCGGTGAGGCCGAGCTGGCGGTGCAGGGGGACGTCGCTCATGCGATCAACCCGGCCAGCACCAGCTGCCCGTCGGTCGATCCGAGCAGCGCGTCGCAGGCCTCCTCGGGGTGGGGCATCAGCCCCATCACGTTGCCGGCCGCGTTCGCCACGCCGGCCACCGCGTCGGTCGATCCGAGCAGGTTGTCGCGGTAGCGCAGCACCACCCGGGCCGCGTCCGGGTCGCCGTACCAGGCGCCCTCGTTGTTCTTGATCGGGATCGAGATCACCGCGCCCGTCTCCAGGCCCGACGTCCAGGGCGTGTCGTCGTCGGCCACCTCGAGCTCCATCTGGCGGCACACGAACGACAGGGTCGCGTTGCGCCGCAGCGCGCCAGGGAGCAGGCCGGCCTCGCAGAGCACCTGGAAGCCGTTGCAGATACCCACCACCCGGCCGCCGGCATCCGCGTGCCGCTTCACCGCCGCCATCACCGGTGCCCGGCTGGCGATGGCTCCGCAGCGCAGGTGGTCGCCGTACGAGAAGCCCCCCGGAAGCAGCACCGCGTCGGTGCCCGCGGGCAGCTCGGCGTCGGCGTGCCATGCCTCGACGGCCGTGGCCCCGAGCCCCTCCACGGCGCGTACGGCGCTGTCGTGGTCGAGCGTGCCGGGGAAGCGCAGGACGGCGACCGTCGTGCTCATCAGCCCGGGACCTCGATGGAGTAGTCCTCGATCAGGGCGTTGGCGAGGAGCTGCTCGCACATCGCCCGCGCCTGGCCCGCCGGGTCGTCGCCGGCGATCGCCAGCTCGATCCGCTTGCCGATCCGCACCTCGCCCACGCCCTCGAAGCCGAGCTGCCCGAGGGCGCCGGCCACCGCCTGGCCCTGCGGATCCAGCACGCCCTGCTTGGGCATCACCGTCACGATCACCTGCGTCACCCACCCACCTCCGTTGCCGACGAGGTGAGGCGCTCGAGCGCCTCGATGTACCGGGACCGCGTGCCCTCCACGACGTCGTCGGGCAGCTCGGGCGGTGGGGAGGAGTGGTCCCACCCGATCGCGTCGAGCCAGTCGCGCAGGTACTGCTTGTCGAACGACGGCGGGCTCTGACCGGGCGCCCAGCGGTCGGCGGGCCAGAGGCGCGACGAGTCGGGCGTCACCGCCTCGTCGCCCAGGGTCAGCCGGCCGTCGGCGTCGAAGCCGAGCTCGAACTTGGTGTCGGCGAGGATCATCCCGGCCGCCGCGCAGCGCTGGGAGGCGCGCGCGTAGAGGGCGAGGGTGATCCGCTCGGCCTCGGCGAGCACGTCGGCGCCCACGATCTCCGCCGCGTGATCGCGGCTGATGTTCATGTCGTGGCCCTCGGTGGCCTTGGTGGCCGGCGTGAAGATCGGCTGCGGCAGCCGGTCGGCCTGGCGCAGGCCCGGGGGGAGGGGGTGGCCGCAGACCGCGCCGGTCTCCTGGTAGTCC
>JAEMRL010000051.1 GCA_016463385.1 Thermoleophilia bacterium | reverse complement strand
GCGGCCGGCGTCCACTGGGACCTCTCCCCCCTCGTCGCCGACGCCGACACGGCGCGGGCGCGGCTCGCCGAGGCGCTCGAGCGCTCGCGGGCCTTCGAGACCCGCTACCGCGGCGCGCTCGCCACGATGGACGGCCCCGCCCTCGGCGAGGCCCTCGTCGAGCTGGCCGTGATCGACAACGAGCTGTCGCGGGTGAGCTCCTACGCCCATCTGCGCGAGTCGGTGGACGTGACCAGCCAGGAGAACAAGGACCTCTCGTCGGCGATCGACCGGGGGCTCGTGGAGGCGGGCAACGCCCTGCGGTTCTTCGACCTCGAGTGGCTCGCTCTCCCCGAGGAGCGGGCCCGCGAGCTCTACGAGGCACCCGAGGTCGCGCCCGACCGGCACTACCTGGTGGCGATGCGCCGGTTCGCGCCCCACACGCTCTCCGAGCCCGAGGAGCAGATGCTCTCCGAGCGGGGCCCGGCGGCGGTGAGCGCGTGGCAGACCCTCTTCGGCCGGATCACCTCGACCCTCGAGGTGCCGTTCGACGCGGGTGAGGGCGAGGGCGTGGAGCCGCACACCATCGACCGGCTGCTCGCCCACGTGCGCAACCCCGACCGCGAGCTGCGCCGGCGGGCGCTCGAGACCCTCTACGAGGGGCTCGCGCCCCACACCGACACCCTCGCCCACGTCTACGACACCCTCGTGGGCGACCGGCTGGCGATGGACAAGCTCCGGGGCTACGCCGCCCCGATGGACCCCACGCACCTGCGCAACGAGCTCCCGGGGCCCGTCGTCGAGGGCATGCTCGACGCGGTCGAGCGCCACTACGGCATCGCCCGCCGCTGGTTCGGCATCAAGGCCGGCATCCTCGGCGTCGAGCGCCTGGAGCTGCACGACCAGTACGCGCCGATCGGGGAGGCCCGCTCGGTCGCCTACCCGGAGGCGCGGCGGCTGATCGAGGAGTCGTTCGGCCGCTTCTCGCCCCGCATCGCCGAGCTCGCCAACGGCTTCTTCGACGAGCACCGCGTCGACGCCGAGCCGCGCACGGGCAAGCGCGGGGGGGCCTTCTGCGCCCCGGTGGCGCAGGACGCGTCGCCCTTCGTGCTGATGAACTTCACCGACCGCATGGACGACGTGATGACGCTCGCCCACGAGCTCGGGCACGGCATGCACTTCGCCCTCGCCTCGGGGGCGCAGACGGCGCTGTCGTTCGGCACCGGTATCGCGCTCGCCGAGGTGCCCTCGACCTTCGCGGAGCTGGTCACCTTCGACCACCTGATGGAGACCGAGAAGGACCCGGCCACCCGTCGCTCGCTGATCTCCGAGCGGCTCGAGGGATCGTTCGCGACCGTCTTCCGCCAGACGGTGCTGACGCGCTACGAGCAGCGCGCCTATGCCCTCCGGGCCGAGGGCGGCACCCTCACGGCCGACCGGCTGTCGGACATCTGGTTCGAGGAGAACGCCAAGTACTACGGCGACTCGGTGGGCCTGCCCGAGGGCTACCGGATGGGCTGGTCGTACATCCCGCACTTCATCTCGACGCGCTTCTACACCTACGCCTACGTGTTCGCGCACCTGTCGACGCTGGCCCTGTACGCCCGCTTCCGCGAGGTGGGCCCGGGCTTCGTGGACGCCTACATCGGCTTCCTGTCGGCCGGCGGATCCCAGGGGCCGGTGGAGTTGCTCGGCGCCCTCGGCGTGGACCTCGAGGACCCCACGGTGTGGGACCCGGGCTTCCGCGAGATGGAGCGACTGCTGGAGCTCGCCGAGGCGGGGTGACCCCCGCCTCGGCGAGACCCCGGAGGATCAGCCCTTCGAGGCCTTCTTGGAGGCCTTGAGCGGGTTGAGCGCCTTCTGGACCTGCTCGGGCAGCTCGCCGATCGGGTAGAGCTGACGGCCGCACTCGGGACCGCTGCGCGTCGGGCGCGCGTGGCATGCCGACGGCGTGCTCCAGACCGCGACGGTCCGGTGCCCGCGCTCGCACAGCAGGATGTTCGCCTGGCGGGCGGGAGCGGCCATCGGGACCGGGATCGCCTCGGCCAGGACCTCCTCCTCGATCGCGGCGACGGGGTCCTCGGGCGTCACGTGAGCCGGCTCGGCCTCGACGTCATCCGCCACGGCGACGGTCCCCTCGGCCGTGGCCTCCTCCTCGGCGGCCGCGTCCACGGCCTGCTCGGTCTCGCTCATGCGCGCTCCTTCGACTGGCTGCTGACCGCGTCAGGATAGCGCGACCCCGAATAGGGGTCGCCCTCGTGGCCGGTCGGAAGGTCGCGGCGGCCCCGCAGGCGGTCGAAGTTGGCCATCGAGCGGTCGAATCCGACGATGGCCGGGTCGAGCAGCGCGCGCACGCGCCAGAGCCGGTACTCGGCGAAGTAGCCGGGGCTCACGCCGAGGACGCTCGCGAGGCGCTCGAGCTGCTCGGCCGTGGGCGGCGCCCCGGTTCCCGAACAGAGCTGGTGCAGCCGGGTGCGGCTGATCGCGATCCCCTCGGCGCGCAGCAGGCTGCCGAGCGCCGACACCGAGATCCCGCGGCGATCGAGGATCGCCGCGATCGCGACGGAGAGCGGTTCATCGCTGACGGCCGGAAGCGGCGGACGGCGGTCGGGCAGTGGATGCGAGGCCATGTGGATCGCGGACACTACGGATGGGCGGGGGCTTACGAAAGACCCGCACGCGAAGATTTTCCGGGTCGAATATCGTCCGCCGCGTGGACGATTGCCTCGCACCATTCGACGTCGTGCGCCAGGAGGTCGCCGTGGGCGCCCTGAGCCTGACCGTGGCGCGCCCGCGCTCGGCCGAGGACCTGATCGACGAGGACGACTACGCGCGCGATGAGCGCCTGCCCTACTGGGCCGAGCTGTGGCCGAGCGCCCACGTCCTCGCGGCGGCCCTGGAGGCCCGCGACCTGACGGGGGCGCGGGTGGTGGAGCTCGGCTGCGGCGTCGGGCTGCCGGCGATCGTCGCCGCCCTGCGCGCCGCGGACGTGCTCGCCACCGACTGGTACGAGGACGCGCTCGGCTTCGCCCGCGCCAACGCCGATGCGGCCGGAGCCCGCCTGACGACGCGGCTCCTCGACTGGAACGCGCCGCCGGCCGACCTCTCCACCGCGGCCGCCGATCTGGTGATCGGCGCGGACCTGCTCTACGAGGAGCGCAACGGCCCCGCCCTCGCCCGCCTCCTGCCGCTCCTGCTGCGCCCGGGCGGGGAGGTGCTGATCGCCGACCCGCGCCGGCCCCACGCCGACGGGCTGATCGCGCCGCTCACGGCGGCCGGCTGGAGCCATGCCAGGAGCGACGTGCGCCACACGGCCCGGCAGGACGAATCGGGCCCCGTCATCCACCTGCACCGGCTGATCGCGCCGGGCGGATGACCGTCGGCTTGAGTCGCCCGCCGCGGAGTCCGATAAGCTCCCCGCTGAGCGTTCCTCGGTAGCTCAATGGTAGAGCATCCGGCTGTTAACCGGAGGGTTGCAAGTTCGAGTCTTGCCCGAGGAGTGAGTGAGGAGGACGCCGTGTACGAGGGCGTCCCCGGCGGGCTCGCCCGCCCCTGACGGGGGTCCCGCGGCGAAGCCCCGGAGAGGTTCGCCGGACTCGCGGCACCCCGCGCGACCCGAGTGTCAAGAACGGCTCAAGGCAGGCCGATGACCGCTGGGTCCGGCCACCCGGCCGTAGCGCGGCCATCCCGGCACCGCGCCCTCACCGCGAGAAGGGGACTACATGCCCGTTGGAATCAGGGGTTCGGGGCGCAACGACGTCCTCGGCATCCTCATCGACCGCCTCGAGAGCCTGTCCGGGAACTGCCTCACCGACCTCGGCAAGGGGCTCGACGCGGCCAACGCGGGTGACCTGACGGTGGAGGTCCTCCCCGCCACCCAGTTCATCGACGAGCGGCCGTCCGACCCCCAGCTCGCGCGGCTGGTCGAGGTCTTCAACGAGATGCTCGAGAAGGCGCAGAGCGGGCTCGCGGGCTACAACACGCTGCGGACCACGCTGCGCGACGCCCTCGGTGACCAGAGCTGCCTCGAGGACCTCCGCGCGCGCATGGCGTCTCTCGATGAGAACTGCCTCACGAACCTCGAGGCCGGCGTGTCAGCGGTCGCCGACGGCGACCTGCGCATCCAGGTGACGCCGGTCACGTCGCCCCTCACGACACGCCCCGGTCAGTCGCTCGGCTACATGGGCGAGATGTTCAACGGGATGCTCTCCAAGGCGCAGTCGACGATCGAGGGCTACGAGCAGATGCGCGGCGGGCTCTCGGCGATGGTCGGCGAGATGGCCGAGACCTCGGGTCGGCTCGGCGCGACGAGCGAGGAGATGTCGAGCGTCAGCGAGGAGGCCGGCCGCGCCGTGGCGGAGGTCGCCAGCACCATCGAGGGCGTTGCCAACGGCTCGGGCGAGCAGGCCGCTGCCGCCACCCAGGTGAGCGCGTCGGTGGACCTGGCGTCCGAGAGCGTGGCCCGGCTGGGCGAGCGCGGGGAGGCCATCGGCAAGATCGTGGACACGATCACCCAGATCGCCGGCCAGACCAACCTGCTGGCCCTCAACGCCGCCATCGAGGCGGCCCGGGCCGGCGAGCAGGGCCGCGGCTTCGCCGTGGTCGCCGAGGAGGTCCGCAAGCTGGCGGAGGACTCCCAGGCCTCGGCGAGCTCGATCGCCGAGATCATCAACGAGGTGCAGGACGATACGCGCCACGCGGTCACCGCGATGGAGTCGGTCAGCTCGGGCATCGCGTCGGTCGCGTCGGTCGCCCAGGACAACGCGGCGGCCGCGCAGCAGGTGGCCGCGGCGACCGAGGAGACCTCCGCCTCGACCCAGCAGGTCGCGGCGAGCGCCACCGACGTCGCCGGGTCGGCGACCCTGCTCGACGAGCTGGTGCGGCGCTTCAAGCTCTGAGCACCGGGCGCCCGGGAGGGACATGCACGGCATGCGACTCCCGGGCCTGTGCCCCCGGAACGGACTGGAAGCGCAAGTAAACAGAGGCTACTGCCGCTTTTTGTAGTTTCAGGCCGCGAACCTGCCGGATGGTCGAGTTGTGCCCCCTCTGCGGGACCGCTTTGGTCAGGTTCGTGTCACTCGGCGCGACGATCACGCTGCTGCTCGGCCTGTCGGCCATCGTCGGCGTGGGCCTCGGCGCGGTCCTCCTGCGCCACCGGCGCGAGCCGGGGGGCACGCCCCTCGCGCTGATGTGCGGCTTCGTCGCCACCTGGGCGCTCTCCAACGCCCTGCAGATCAACGCGACCGACCGCGACCTCAAGCGGGCCACGGTCGTCGTGGCCTTCGCGTGCATCTGCGGCACGGTCTACTGCTTCTGGCGCGCCATCACCGAGCGGGCGCCGTGGCCCTGGCGCGTGCCGGCGGCCGTCGCGACCCTGCTGGCGGCGCCGGCCATCGTCACGGTGGTGCTCGTCAGCGCCACGGACGCCCCCGGCCCCTTCTTCCGGGCCCTCGACATCCCGGACGGCACGGGGCCGGTCACCGCGCAGCCGGGCCCCTGGTTCGTCCTCCACATGCTCTGGGCCTACGGGCTCATGATCTGGGCGCTGGCGGGGTTCGGCTGGCTCGCGATGCAGGCGCCCCGCGCGCGCCGGCGCCAGTCGGCGCTGATGGTGACCGGAGTGGCCACGCCGCTCCTGGCCAACGCGGTCCTGGCGACGGGCGCGACGCCCCTCGACGGCCACGACCCCACCCCGATCGCCGCGGTGGCGGCCGCGGCGGGCCTGGCGCTCGCCGTGCGGCGCCTGCGGCTGCTCGACGTCGATGCCGGACTGTTGCCGGTGGCGCGCGACAGCGTGGTGGAATCGATGACCGAGGGCGTGGTCGTGCTCGACCGCGCGGGCCGCATCGTGGACATGAACCCCGCCGCGGAGCGCCTGCTGGGCGTCGTCCACCGGGCGGCGGTCGCCGGGGCCGCGGCCGCCGTGCTGCCGGGGTGGCGCCCGGTCCGGGCCGACGACGACCGCTGGGAGTTCGGGGCGGAGGGCCCGGGCGGCGAGGGGCAGCGGCGGATCGAGGTCCGGACCGGAGCCCTGCAGGGCCGCGGGCGGCGGACCGGCACCCTCGTGCTGCTTCGCGACGTGACCGAGCAGGTGATGTCGCGCGAGGCCCTCGAGCGCAGCGCGGCCGAGAACCTGCACGCCTCCCGCCACGACCCGCTGACCGGCCTTCCCAACCGGGCAATGCTCTTCGAGCGGCTGCGCGAGGCCCTCCGCGACGACGGGGGCTGCGCGCTGCTGATCCTCGACCTCGACGGCTTCAAGGGGCTGAACGACACCTTCGGCCACCGCGCCGGCGACCGGGTGCTGCGCGAGCTGGCCGTGCGCATGGAACACGCCGTCGACGCCGACGCGCTGGTCGCCCGGCTCGCCGGCGACGAGTTCGCCGTCATGATCACGGGCCCGGGCCGCGGAGGGGCGGCGGCGGCGGCGGCGCGCATGCTCGGGGCCTTCCGCGTGCCCTTCACGGTCGGCGGGACCGAGGTGGCGCTGGGGGCGAGCGTCGGCGTCGCCTTCGGGCCCGAGCACGGCAGCGACGCCGATGACCTGGTGCACGCGGCCGACGTCGCGATGTACCACGCCAAGCGCACCGCGGGCCGCTCGGCCGTGTACCACGCCGACCTCGACATCCGCCGCCCGGAGCGCCTGATCCTGCGCCACGAGCTGCGGCGTGCGCTCGCCGAGCACGAGCTCGAGCTCCACTATCAGCCGCTCGCCGCCGCCGACGGCGAGGTGATGGCGATGGAGGCGCTGGTGCGCTGGAGGCACCCGGAGCGCGGCCTCCTGATGCCCGACGCGTTCCTGCCCGTCACCGAGGACACGGACCTGATCTGCCGGCTCACCGACGAGGTGCTCGACCTCGCCCTGGCCGACCTCGCGCGCTGGAGGGAGTCGCGCCCGGCCCTGCGCCTGGCCGTCAACGTCAGCTCGCTCGACATGCGCGATCCGGCGCTGCACGACCGGGTGAGCGCGGCGCTGCTGCGCCACGACGCCCCCGCCGCGGCCCTGACCCTCGAGATCACCGAGAACGCCCTGATCGTGGCGCGCGACGGCGTCAGTCAGCTCGAGCGCCTGCGCGAGGGCGGGGTGCGCGTCTCGCTCGACGACTTCGGCACCGGCGTCGGCCCCCTCACGACGCTCCGCGAGCTTCCCGTGGACGAGCTGAAGATCGACCGGTCGTTCGTCGTCGGCATGGAGAGCAGGACGCGTGACGCGGCGCTGGTCGGCGGGCTGATCCGCATGGGCCACGACCTCGGTCTCTCGGTCGTCGCCGAGGGCGTCGAGACCGAGGCCGGCGCCTCCGCACTGCGCGCCCTGGGCTGCGACCTGCTCCAGGGGTACCTTGTGGGTCGTCCGGGGCCGTGGCGATCGCTCGGCGCATCGCTCTCGCCGCCGGCCAGGCCGGCGGCGGCGACGTTCCCGGCGGTGCCCTAGACCGACCACCCGGAGGCCCGTCTTGTCCGCCGTGTCCCTCGCCCGCGACCTGCCCCTGTTCGCGGGCACCCCGGACGCGCGCCTCGCGCAGATCGCCCCACGGCTACGGGAGATCGCCTTCGACGCCGGCGACGTGATCCGTCGAGAGGGCGACGAGTGCGACCGGGTCGCGTTCGTGACCGAGGGCGAGATCCGGGTGGCCAAGGGCGGACCGGTGGGTCGTGGCATCGAGATCTACCGCGTCGTCGCGATCGAGCCGTGCGTCCTCGAGCTCTCGGCCGCCATGGGCCGCAGCGGCTACCCCGCACGCGCCGTGGCGACGACGGGCGGCCGCGCGGTGACCGTGCCCGCCGACGCGCTCACCGACCTGCTCGCCACCGATGCGGGCGTCCAGAAGTTCGTCTTCGGCTTCATGTCGGCGCGGCTGGCGAGCGTGATGCAGCTCGTCGAGGAGGTCGCCTTCCGCAAGATGGACGAGAGGCTGGAGACCTTCCTGCGCCGCGAGGCGAGCGGTGAGCCCCCGGTGGTGCGGATGACGCACGACGCGATCGCCGAACGCCTGGGCACCGCGCGCGAGGTGGTCTCGCGGCTCCTGGAGCAGATGTCCCAGCGCGGCGAGGTGGCGCTGCGCCGTGGCGAGGTGAGGCTCACCGGAGGTTCCTGACGCGAGCGTGACCCCGGTCACTGAACTCGCGCCGCGCGCTCCTTAGCGTTGACCACGTCAACCGCCCGAGGAGAGAGATCATGGGACTCGCCCGCTTCATGTCCAGCACCGCAGGACGCCTCATCCGCATCATCGCCGGCGTCGCGCTGATCGCCATCGGCGCGTCGATGGGTGGCGCCGGATGGATCCTCGCCGCGATCGGCGTCGTCCCGATCGCCGCGGGCGTCTTCAACGTCTGCCTGCTCGCCCCGCTCCTCCGCGCGCCCTTCTCGGGCTCGAAGCTGCGCAACTCCTGATCTGAGCCCACGCGCCCGGGGCCCCGTCGCACGACGGGCGCCCCGGGGCGCGGATGCGCTCAGGCCGGGTCGGCCAGCACGGAGAGGATGTTGCCCGCCGGATCGGCGAACCAGGCGATGTCCGGACCCATCCCCCGGTAGATCCCCTTCGCGTCGGGGTCGGGGAAGTCCGGGTAGCGCTCGAGGGTCACGCCGGCGGCCGTCAGGCGGTCGACCGCGGCGTCGATGTCCTCGACGGGGAAGTTGAGCACCGTGAAGGTCGCCGGCGCGTGCGCTTCTCCCTTCGGATAGACGAGCACGGTGCCGCCGCCGCCCAGCTTCAGCGCGAGCATGCCCTCGGTGTCCTCCACCTCGAGCCCGAGCGTGCCGCCGTAGAAGGCGCGGGCCCGCTCGATGTCGTCCACCGAGAACCCGGAGAAGGCATCGGTCGTCGCGAACATGGTGCGCTCCTTGGTCGGGGGTGATGTCCTACCCGGTCCGACCGCGTGGAGCACCCGGACTCATCGGGCTAGGGTGCCCCGATGGGCGCGACGCGCACCAATCCCTCCCAGGAGCTGGCCCTGATCGAAGCCGCCCGCGGCGGCGACCAGGAGGCCTACCGGCGCCTCGTCGAGGACCGCCAGGGCGAGCTGCACGCCCATTGCTACCGCATGCTCGGCTCCGTCCACGACGCCGACGACGCCCTCCAGGACGCCCTGCTGCGGGCCTGGCGGGGGCTGCCGCGCTTCGACGGCCGCAGCTCGCTGCGCACGTGGCTCTACCGCATCGCGACCAACACCTCGCTCGATGTGATCGCCCGGCGCCCCTCGCGCGTGCTGCCCGCCGGCCATGGACCGCCCTCGGACCCGCGCGAGCCCCTCGCCGAGCCCGTCACCGAGTCGACATGGATCGAGGCCTATCCGGACTCCGCCCTCGCCGAGGGCCCCGTCACCCCCGAGTCGCTCTACGAGCAGCGCGAGAGCGTCGAGCTCGCCTTCGTCGCCGCGCTGCAGCACCTGCCGGCGAATCAGCGCGCGGCGCTCGTGCTGCGCGAGGTGCTCGGCTTCTCGGCGCAGGAGGCGGCGGAGACGCTCGAGACGAGCGTGCCGGCTCTCAACAGCGCCCTGCAGCGGGCCCGCCGGACGATCGAGGAGCAGGGGCCCGAGCAGAGCCAGCAGGCCGCCCTGCGCGCGCTCGGCGACGACGGGGCCCGGCGGCTGGTGGCGGCCTACAGCGACGCCATGGAGCGGGGCGACGTCGACGCCGTGGTCGGGATGCTGACGGAGGACGCGACCTGGTCGATGCCGCCGCTGCCCTGCTGGTTCGCCGGCCACGACGGGATCACCGGCTTCCTCACCCGCTACGGGTTCAGCGTGCGGTGGCGCCACCTGCCCGCGCACGCCAACGGGCAGCTCGCCGTCGGCTGCTACGCCCGCGACCCGCTGAGCGGTCGCCACGTCGCGTCGGTACTCGACGTCCTGAGCGTCGAGGGCGGCCGGATCGCGGCGATCACCGCGTTCGCCACCCCCGAGGTCTTCCGCCGCCTCGCGCGCCCGGGCGGGCCGTACGTGGTCTCGGAGCTGTTCGCGCGCTTCGGGCTGCCCCCGGAGCTGCCCGCCCGGTGAGAGCCGGACTCTGCGGGGCCTGCGCGCACCAGCGGCTGGTGCCGGCCACCCGGGCGACCTATTCGATGTGCCGCCTCGCGGCCGATGATCCGCGCTTCCCCCGCTACCCGCCCCTGCCGGTGATCCGCTGCGCCGGGTTCACCCCGGCTCCGGCGGCTGGCCGGGGGCCGCGCGCCGTGCAACGCTGAGGCCGTGATCTCCGGACAGCACGCCGCGATGGCGCGGCGCCTCCTGACGCTGGCCGCGGCCCTCATCGCCACGCTGGGCGCCCACGCGCTGACGGATGACGAGCTGCGGCCGGTGCCCGCCGCGCCCCTGATCTGGGGGTCGGTGGCAGCTCTGGTCGTGCTCACC
>JAEMRL010000050.1 GCA_016463385.1 Thermoleophilia bacterium | reverse complement strand
TCGCACGACGGCGAGGTGTGCCCGAGCGGCTTCCTGCCCGTCTCCGCCGGCAACGTCCGCCACGACTCGCCGGTCGACCTCTACCGCGACGCGCCCCTCTTCCGGGCGCTCCGCGATCCCGGGCGGCTGCGCGGCCGCTGCGGGCGCTGCGAGTACCGCTCCGCCTTCGGCGGCAGCCGCGCCCGCGCCCTCGCGCTCGGCGGCGATCCGCTGGGCGAGGACCCCACCTGCACGTACCGACCGGAGGACCCGTGCTGAACGTCACCGCCCTGCTCGGCCGCCCGAGCGCCACCGACGACCTGCGCTACGGACACGGGAGCCGCCTGCGCTCGGGCGCCGAGCGCCGCCCGGTCGTGGTCTGGAACTGCACGCGCAGCTGCAACCTCTCCTGCCGGCACTGCTACTCCGACTCGACCGCGCAGCGCTACGACGAGCTGACGACCGACGAGGCGATGGAGTTCCTCGACGACATCGCCGCCTTCGGGTCGCCCGCGCTGCTGCTGTCGGGGGGTGAGCCGTTCATGCGGCCCGATCTGCTGGAGGTGATGACCGAGGCGCGCAGCCGCGGCCTGGCGGTCACGATCTCGAGCAACGGCACCATGGTGACGCCCGAGCGGGCGCGTGCCGTGGCGGCCGCCGGGGTCCGCTACGTCGGGATCAGCGTCGATGGCCTCGAGGCCGACCACGACGCCTTCCGGGGCCGTCGCGGGGCCTACCGGCGCTCGCTGGCGGGCATCGCGGCCCTCAAGGCGGAGGGGGTGCGGGTCGGCGTGCGCGTCACGCTCACCGCCACCGCGATCGCCGCCCTCCCGGACATCTTCGCGATGATCGAGCGCGAGGGCATCGACCGCGCCTGCTTCTACCACCTGGTCCCGGCCGGACGCGGGGTCTCACAGGAGGCCGTCGCGCCCCCCGGCGTGCGGGCCGCGGTGGAGAGCATCTTCGCGTGGTCCGAGGATCTGGTGGAGCGCGACGCGCCCGTCGAGGTGCTGACGGTCGACAACTACGCCGATGGCCCGGCGCTCTACCTGCGCGAGCTCGGACGCGACCCGGAGGTGGCGACGCGCATCCACGAGCGCCTGTCGTGGAACGGCGGCGCCCGCAACGCCAGCGGCACCGGGCTCGCCGCGGTCGACTGGGAGGGCCGCGTCAAGCCCGACCAGTTCTGGGGCGGGCCCGTGCTCGGCTCGGTGCGCGAGCGGCCCCTCTCGCAGATCTGGACCGACCCGCCCCCCGAGCTGGAACGGCTGCGGCGGCGCTCCGACAACCTCACGGGACGCTGCTCCGGCTGCCGCTTCCTCGGGCTCTGCGGTGGGGGCCTGGCCTCCCGCGCGCTCGCGTCGGGTGCGGGCCTGGAGGGCTCCGACCCCGGATGCCACCTCCGCGACGAGGAGATCGCCGCGGTCGCCTGACCCGTCACGAACCGATGCGGGGCTGAGTAGCGGAAACCCGCGTTCCTTCTTTTCCCGTACACCGGTGTGTAAGAACTCCATCAGCGATTGTGGCGCGCGGCTCGCGCGCTCCCCATCGCGTTCTACCCTCGCTCCGTCCGGCGGCCCGCCGTCCGCGACGCGCGACCCAGACGGGGCGCACCCAGCACTCCGCATGCGATCAACGGGGAAGGGACCACCGCGTGGATACATCTGGTCGCCGCCAGCAGCGGCAGCACAAGGGGGGCCGGACACGGCCGCGGTTCTCACGGCGCTCGGTCGCCGGGCTGACCATGGTCGCGATGGCCGCCTCCGCCGGTGCCGCGAGCGCGGCACCCCCGGACCTGATCCCCTTCGTCTCGAGCGAGGGCACCCTCCGCCCCGAGCGGTGGTACGTGGACACCTCGGTCGAGGGCGGCGCCTACTCGGCACGGTTCCACTTCCCCGCGCAGGTCGCCAACATCGGTGGTCAGTTCACCCTCACCCCCGGCGCGGCGGGCGGCCCGCCCGAGGCGCCCGTGGCCGCCGCGGTCCAGGTGGTCGACGGAACCCCGGCGACGCTCGGCCCGGTCGTCCGGCTGATCGGCAAACGGTTCAGCGAGAACGCCTACGGCTGGGGCGTCGAGGGCATCGCGGCCTACACGCTGACCCCCTCCACCGGCGCGCCGATCACCAGCGCCCTGGTCGGCACCTGCCGTGAGGACAACGCGGTCTTCGGCGAGCCCGGCGCTCCCGCGGCCGTGCCGGCGGCGTTCGCCCCGCCCGGCTCGACCAACCCGAACACCGCCTCGTTCGCGAGCTGCGGGCCGAACCTCCCGGCGACCGCCGCGGGGTTCTCCTCGGGCATCAGCACGGGCTGGCAGGACGTGGTCGACCTCAACTCGGCCAACACCGCGTACTTCGACATCACCGGGGCCGCGACCGGCCCGGGCGTCTTCCGCGCCCAGGTGAACCCCTCCGGGGAGATCCAGCAGGGCGGCGCGACCGGCAACGACGTCGAGCTGCGGCCCCTGGACATCCCGGGTGTCGTCGCCACGCCCAAGCAGGCCATCCTCAACGCCTCCGGCGCGGCGTCGACGCAGCTGGCGGCCACCGTGCAGCAGCCCCAGGTCCGTGGCCGCCGGGTCACGGCGGCCTCGCCCGCGGACGGCTCCGACGCCGCGCCCGCGGGAACGGCGCTCCGCTACATCCTCGCCGGCGCCCCGTCGAAGGGCACCGTCACGATCAACGAGGCGACCGGGCAGGCGAGCTACGCATCGACGGGCGCGCCCCTGGCCGACACCTTCCTCTACGTCGCCGAGGACACGCGCGGCCTGCGGAGCGCGCCGGTCCAGGTGTTCGTCGACCCGCCGGGCACCGCCCCGCGCGTCGGTCTCGGGGCGCCCGACCTCAACGGCACGCTGCTGAAGAAGTCGCGCAAGCTCCGGGTCGGCCGGTCGGCCACCTTCACGGTCCGCGTCCCGAAGAACGCCCGCTCGGTGACCTTCTCGGTCAACTGGCGCGCGGGGAACTACTCGCTCAAGGTCCGCGCTCCGGGCGCGAAGGCCGACGCCCGGCCCGGCAAGAAGCTGAAGCCGGCCAAGGGCCGCACGTTCCGCTCCCTCCGGGCGATCGGCCCGAAGGCCGGGAAGTGGAAGGTCACGGTCACCCGGCTGAAGGGCGGTCCGACGATCGACACCTCGCAGATCAGGGCCACCCTGCTGCGCAAGGGGTGAGCGAGACGCCCCGCACGACCCGCCCCGGCGGGTCGTGCGGGGCGGCCGCTACGACCCGGCGGACGAGCCCGGCCGCACCGCAAGGCCGGTGACGGCGGCCCGGTGGACGGCCTCGAGCACGCGCGACTGGGCGATCGCGTCGGCAGTCCCGTGGCGCAGTGGACGACGCCCCTCGATCGCGGCGGCGAGATCGTCCAGCTCGCACCGGTACGGGTCCGCGCGATCGACCTCGATCCGCTCGACGCCACCGTCCCGGCGCACCTCGATCACCGGCTCGCGGCAGTGCCAGGGATCGTCCAGGAACAGGCTCCCGCCCTCCCCGACGATCTCCAGCTCGTCGCGATGCCGCGACAGGAAGCCGCAGTCGAACTGGCCGATGAGACCGCCCGGCATGCGCATGGTGGCGCCGAGCACGAGGTCGACGCCGGTCGGCCCCTCGAGACGCTCCGCGTGGACCCGGTCGGGCTCCTCGCCCGCCACCAGCCGGATGGCGCTGATGCAGTAGCAGCCGACGTCCATCAGGCCGCCCCCGTCGAGGGCGGCGTCGAAGCGCGTGTCGGTGGCTCCGCGCAGCTCCTCCAGCGGGAAGCCGAAGACCGCCCGCACCAGCAGCGGACGCCCGATCGCGCCCTCGCGCAGGAGCTCCTCCAGGCGGGCCGCCTGGGGATGGTGCCGCCACATGAAGGCCTCCGAGAGCACCAGGCCGCGCTCTTCGGCCAGGGCGCAGACCTCCGCGACCTCGGCGGGGTCGCGGCCGAACGGCTTCTCCACGAGCACGTGCTTGCCGGCCTCGAGCGCCCGGCGCGTCCACTCGACGTGCATCGAGTTGGGCAGCGGGATGTAGACCGCCTCGACCCCGGCGTCGGCCAGCAGGTCGTCGTACGAGCCGTGGGAGCGCGGTATGCCGTGGCGTTCCGCGTAGGCGGCGGCGGTGCCGGCGTCACGGCTCGCGACGGCGACGATCTCGGCGTGCTCGGTCGCCCGGGCCGCGTCGAGGATCTCCTCGTTGATGGCCGCGGTCGACAGCAGCCCCCACCTCACCCCCATGACGCCTCCGTCATCGGGCGGGCGGCGATCTCGAGCAGGCGCATCCCGCGCGGCCGGGTGACGGCGAACAGCACGATCTCCGCCACCTCCTCGGCGCTCATCATCCCCACCTCGTCGCGCGGGTCGCGTCCGCGGCCCACGGCGAAGCCCGTGGCGACGCCCCCGGGGCAGACGTTGGTGCAGCGCACGCCCTGCTCGCGGAGCTCGTGGTCGAGGGCACGGCCGAGCCCGACCTGGGCGAACTTCGAGGCGCAGTAGACCGTCTCGCCGGGCAGCCCGCGCCGGCCGGCCTCCGAGGCGAGGATCACCACGTCGGCCGCGTCGCTGCGCATCAGGTGCGGCAGCGCGGCCTGGAGGGTGTGCAGCGTGCCCTTCACGTTGACGTCGATCATCTCGTCCACGTCCTCCGGGCTGAGCGACAGGAAGGATCCGTAGCTCGCGACGCCGGCGTTCGGGACGACGATGTCGATGCCCCCGAGCTCCGTCGCCACCCGATCGGTGGCGGCCATCACCGCCGCCCGGTCGCGGAGGTCGCACGCGATCGGCAGCGCGCCCGCCACGCCGGGATCGCCCCCGCCGCGCGAGAGCGCCGCGACGCGCGCGCCGGCGTCGCTGAAGGCGCGGACCACCGCGGCACCGATCCCCCGGCTGCCTCCGGTCACGAGCGCGACACGTCCGTCGAGGGCTCTCACGGGCCCACCGCCGAGGATGCTCGAATCGTCATCACGACCTCCCTGGTCTCACGCCATGGCGACCGCACGACGCGGGGCCGCCGCCATCGTCGCACGCCGCCGCGACGGGGGACGCGACGGAGGGGCGGTGCTCTCTGCCATGCTCGTCCGACCTCGGGCGGGCGGCCGCGAGGATGAGGAGGCGGAGATGATCCTCGGGGGAATCGAGGCGGGAGGCACGAAGTTCCTGTGTCTCGTGGCGGATGGGGACGGCGTCATTCTCGCCCAGGAGCGGTTCCCGACGCGCGGACCGGACGAGACGATGGCCGGCGTGGTCGCGTTCTTCCTGCGCGCACGGGACGGGGGCATCGGCCCCGACGCGATCGGCATCGGGACCTTCGGGCCGGTCGAGTTGCGCGCGGGCGCCGGCCACGGCCGGATCATGGCCACGCCGAAGCCCGGCTGGGAGGGCACGGACCTCGTGGGCCCCCTGCGCGACGCGCTCGACGTCCCGATCGCGCTCGACACCGACGTCAACGCGGCGGCGCTCGGGGAGTGGCGCCTCGGGGCCGCCCGGGGGCTCCACACCTTCATCTACATGACCGTCGGCACCGGCATCGGCGCGGGCGCGCTCGTCGGTGGCCGGCCGATGCACGGCCTGGTGCACCCGGAGATGGGCCACGTCAGCGTTCCGCGCGAGCCCGATGACGACTTCCCGGGACTCTGCCCCTTCCATGGGGCGTGCTTCGAGGGCATGGCGAGCGGCTCGGCCGTGGCCGCCCGCTGGGGGAGCCCCGCCGAGGAACTCGACGCGGCGACGCTCGCGAGGGCCACCGACCTGGAAGCCCGCTACCTGGCCGCCGGCATCCGCAACCTCGTCTACGCGATCGCCCCGGAGCGCGTGGTGATCGGCGGCGGCATCGTCAACCTGCCCGGCCTGCTTCCCGCGGTCCGGCGGCGGCTGATCGAGCTGGTCGGGAGCTACCCGGGACTCCCCGAGCACGGCCAGGAGGCGTTCGTCACCATGGCGGGCCTCGGCCAGGACGCAGGCCCGCGCGGGACGCTCGTCCTGGCGGAGATGGCCGCGACGGGAGCGGCGCCCGGCTGACGCCGCCCCGTCGCGGGCGCCGGTCAGCGCAGCGGCGGCCGCCCGTCGGGACCCGCGAGGTCGGGGTGCCAGCGGTGGAAGTGCTCGAGGTGCTGCTCGGTCAGGGCCCCCGGCGGGTAGAAGTGCGCGTAGAAGTCCGGGTCGGCGTGCTGGCCCTGCACCGTCAGCCGCTGGTACATCGGGTCGATGTCCAGCGGGAAGCGGCCGTAGGTGTCGTAGACGTACTGGCAGTAGCGCTTGACCAGATCGACCGTGTCGTCGTGCGGCCGCGGCACCGCGCCCACCACCTTGTCGGGCTCGAGGTAGGGCTTCGGCACGTCGTCCTCGAACGCGGCCCACTTCATCTCCATGAAGGCGTCCACCGCCTCGTGCATGTCGGCGTAGTAGGGCGGGGTGAAGGCCTCGAAGACGCCGTCACGGCCGACCGGGTAGCGCGTGCCGTTGGTGGCGTCGGCGAAGCGGAATCCCAGGCCGGGCACGTCGCCGCCGCCCATGATGAAGCGCGCCAGGTAGCCGGTGAACGTCCAGCCCCCGAGCCCGAGGGCCTGCAGGGCCAGGTTGATGTTCTGGCAGATGAAGGCCTGCTCGACCACCAGCATCGACAGCACGCGCTGCTCGAGCTCGATGATCCCCATCTGCCGCGCCGGGTCGAGGCGGCCCGAGTCGAGCGCCGACTGCAGGCCGGCCGAGCGGCGGCCGTTGCGCTCGTCCACGATCGAGAACCCGTACGAGCGCGACAGGTAGATGAACAGCAGGTTGATGTACTCGAGGGTGGTGTTGGTGACCGGGACGAAGAGGGTGGTGCCGGGCTGGTTCGCGTTCCACTGGTTGAAGTCGAAGAGCCCCGGCAGCGTCGTGGGCAGCGGCGCGCGCCCGGGCTGCAGCTGCACGCGGGCGCGGCGGTACATCTCCAGCAGCCAGTCGACCTGCGCCTCGATCGGCTTGCCCGACAGCGTGGCGACCTCCCCCGGCTCGGGGATCTGGTCGAACATGCGCAGCATGTAGAGGCCGTCGTCGTTGGTGAAGAAGAGCTCGGTGCCGTGGTTCGAGCACGAGCTCGGCCAGGTGCGGGTGGTCCACTGGACGAGCGTGCTCATGCCCCGGGCGGGGTCGAGATCGCCGAGGTTGAGCCCGGTCAGGCCGGTGCCGGCGACGCAGAGCAGGGCCTCCTCCAGCTCGGACAGCGGCACGGGGGCGTACGGGCTCTCGTACTGGAGCACCTCGGAGCCGACGGTCATGCCGAGCCCGACCCTGCGGCTCTTGCGGTCGAAGACGGTCTGGAAGAAGGGGTACTCGAGAGCGTCGACCAGCCCGGGCGGAGCGCCGGTCAGGGTCGTGGGGAGGGTTCCGTCAGCGGCCATGGCGCGCACCTCCGGTCCGCATCGGCTGGCCGGGATACATCGGTGTGCGCCCCATGGGACCCCCGTCCTCGACGTCGTCGCGGCCCGCCGGGAGCGCGCCGCCTCAGGCGATCATGCGCCCCACACGGTAGCCGACCATCCGCACCCGCCCGAAGGACCCCTGCGGGATCGCCGCAGAGGGCGCCTCAGGGGGCGGTGTAGGCCCAGGTGCCGTAGACGCCGGTCGCCGTGGAGGCCTGGAGCGCGTGGACGACGAATCCGGCGCGACTGCCCGCGAGCAGCGGGATCGCCTCGCCCGAGACCGTCGTGCTCATGCCGACCGACGCCGACAGGTAGAGACAGACCTTCCCGGCGGGGGCGCTCGGGGCGAGGGCGGTCCCGGTGCAGGCCGGGTCGGCGTCGCCCACCGCCGCGGCCGCGGCGAAGTTGACCGTCGCGTCGGTGAGGTCGGAGCCGGCGAGGCCCGGGAGGCTGACCACCTGGCGCAGGTCGACCGTCCCGGCGCCGCCGATGTTCGCCGACACGCCGAAGGCGCCGCTGACGGTGGTACCGCTGGGGATCGTGCGCGCGGCGAGGGTCGCGTAGGCGCTCGCGGGGCGCGCCCCGAGGGCGGCCGCGTCGGCGGCGCTGTCGGCCGCGGCCGCGGCCGGCACCTTGCCGAGGAGCGACTCGTTCACCTGCACGCCCGTGATCGAGTCGGGCCGGACCCGGTTCCCGCCGAGCGTCCCCTTCTTCACCCGGTCCCCGGGGAGGGTGTTCTTCGCGATCCGCTTGCCGCTGATCGCGTCCTTGACCGTCGCCGCGATCGACGTACCGCTCAGCGCGACGCCGAGCGCGATGCAGGCGATCACCATCGACGGCGTCACACGCCGGGCCCAATACCGCATCAGCGCCTCCCGCTCCCGGGGAGCGGCCGCACCCCGGCCAACCACAAAAGCACGCCGGCGCCCCGCGACGGAGCAGGATCCCCCACCAGAGGGTCTACGGGCGCAGGTTCAGTGTGATTTTCCGATCAAACGCGCGGCCCGCGTCGCGGTGCCGCACCCGCAGCACCAGGCGCCCGGCGGCCGTCGGGCGCACCGCGATCACGAGATTGCGGGACCTCGGGCGCACGAGGCGCAGGGTCGACCACCTCCCCGAGGACAGGCGCCGCTGGAGCGCGACCGGGCCTGCGGGGACAGCGCGGAAACGGAGACGGATGCGGATCGCGTGGCCGACCCGGGCCGTCGCCGGGGCGCTCAGCCGGACCAGGAGCGACCGGGCGGAGGCGGCGCGGCGGGGCGTCACGGCGGGCGCCGGCGCGGGCGCGGGCGTGACATCGAGCGCGAGCCCGTCGCTGAGCGGGTCGCCCGTGCCGCCCGGTGGCACGATGCGCAGGATGCGGTCGTCGGTGGCGACCGGGGAGCCGCGGCCGTCGCGGTTGCTGGTGGTCACCCAGATGGAGCCGTCGGGCGCCTCGGTGACGGCGCGCAGGCGGCCGTAGACGTCCTGGAGCAGCGGCTCGTCGGCCACCACGCGCGCGCCCGAGAAGGTGAGCAGGCGCAGCACCTCGCCGCGCAGGCCCGCCACCAGCGCCTTGTTGGTCCAGCGCGACCCGGGGAGGGTGACGAAGGCCAGACCCGACGGGGCGATCGTGGTGTGCCAGAGCTGGGCGGGGGCGATCCAGGAGCCGTGGTTCGCGCCGTAGACGAAGGGCCAGCCGTAGTTGCCGCCGGGGACGATCAGATCGAGCTCGTCGTCGCCGCTCGGGCCGTCGAAGACGCTCGGGCCGTGGTCGGTCGAGAAGAACCGGCCCGATCCGGGCTGCCAGGCGAAGCCCTGCGGGTTGCGGAGGCCGATGGCGTGGATCTCGGGCGTGACGCGCGCGCCGCGGAAGGCCCCCGGCGGCACGCGCAGCACCTTGCCGTTCAGCACCGAGAGGTCCTGCGAGCGCGGGCCGTAGCCGGCGTCGCCGGTGCCCACGTAGAGCGCGCCGTCGGGACCGAAGCGCACGCGCCCCGAGGAATGGATCGAGCCCATCAGGATGCCGCCGATGACGACGCCGTCCCTCACGAGCGTGTCGCCGGTCATCCGCCAGCGCTGGACCTGCATCTCCGAGCCGACGGTCGCCGTGAGGTAGACGAACGGCTGCCCCGCGGCGAAGGCGGGGTCGAGCGCCAGCCCGAGCAGGCCGCCCTCGCCGTTCTGGCTCACGGTGAGCCGGGCGGCCGGGGTCGGCGACAGGCGGCCGTCGGCGGCCACGATGCGCACCGCGCCGGTGCGCTCGGTGACGAGTGCCCGCCCGTCCGGGAGGAAGGCGATGTCCCAGGGCACCGTCAGCCCGGTCGTGATGACCGAGACCGCCGGTCCGCCCTCGGAGCGCGCGAGGGCCGCGCGGCCGTCCCCGGGCGATGCGAAGAGGATGACCGAGGCCGCGACGGCGAGGAGGGCGCCGATCGCGCGCGGGAAGCGTTCTGCCAAGGCCATCTGCGGGGCCCCATCGGCAGACGACGCGAAAACTTTAGCCCCGATGTGGAGATCGGCCCGTGTGGGCGTCGCCGCGGCCCCTCCCTCAATCACCCGGTAGGCGGCTGGACGCTCATACGCGCCGCCGGTTGCGCATCCTCTTCATCACCATCGGGATCACCACGGGCGCGAGCCGCAGCAGCCACTTCCTCATCGCCGGTGCCTTTCGTCGGGGTCGTCCACCCCGGTTCCCGCAGAGCCACGTTCGCACTCATCGGCCGTCTCCGCCCGACACTTCCTGCAACGCCTCCGTAACACGGGCGACCAGGTCGGCGTCGAACTGCGTGCCCGCGCAGCGCCGGAGCTCCGCGGCGGCGCCCTCGCCCGTCAGGGGCGCCCTGTACGCCCGGGGGGATGTCATGGCGTCCCACGCGTCCGCGATCGCGAGGATCCTGCCGCCGGGGCTGATGTCATCGCCCGCGAGGCCCGCCGGGTAGCCGCCGCCGTCCACGCACTCGTGGTGCTCGCGGATCCATCGCACCTGCTCGGGCGTCAGCACCTCGTCGGTG
>JAEMRL010000403.1 GCA_016463385.1 Thermoleophilia bacterium | reverse complement strand
GCGCTCCAGCTGGGGTGGGTGCCCCCGACCCCGCTGTACCTCTGGAGGATGCGCCGGGCCAAGCGCCGGGCTCTCCGCGAGCGGGCCGCCTGAGACGGGCCCCGTGCGACCGCGCGCGCCCTCAGCCGGTGCGCGCGGTCGCCGGCGCCCCGGGGAGGGTGAAGGTCAGGACCACCGCCGTGCCGCGCCCCGCGCGGCGGACCTCCAGCGCGTCGGCGAGCGCGCCCATGATGATCAGGCCGCGTCCGTGGTCGCTGCTCGGCGGGGGCGCCGCCCGCAGCGGGGAGGGCGTGACGGCGCCCGGCCGCCCGCCGTCGGCGATCCGGATCCGCGCGCGGCCCTCCGAGGTGCGCACCTCGACGGCCACGGGAGCCCCGGGCCGGGAGCCGTGCTCGACCGCGTTCGTCAGGGCCTCCGACACCGCCAGCGCGACGCCCTCGAGCGGCTCGCCGCCCCAGCCCTCACGCGTGAGCGCCGTGCGCACGAACTCCCGGCCGGTCGCGAGCGACTCGCGCCGGGCGGGCAGGTCGATCCGCTCGGCGGCCGGGATTCGGATGGCGGGTGCGGTTCCCATGACCCATATACGCACGGGACCCTCACGGCGGTCTCACGGTCCTCTGACGGGTAGCGTCCGGGCCGACGCGGGAGGGACGGATGACGAGCACGAGCGAACGCGAGATCACGACGCCGCAGGGCCCCGCCCGGGCACATCTGCACCTGCCCGGGAACCCGCGCGCGGCGCTCGTCCTCGGCCACGGCGCGGGCGGCGGCGTCACCGCGCCCGACCTGGTCGCCGCGACCGCCACGGCGCTCGCGATGGACGTGGCCGTCGCCCTGGTCGAGCAGCCCTACCGGGTCGCAGGGCGACGCTCCCCTCCCCCGGCCCCGCGGCTCGACCTGGCCTGGACGGCCGTCCTGGGGGACCTCGCCGGCGGCGAGCTCGCCGGCCTGCCCCTGGTCACCGGAGGTCGCTCCTCGGGCGCCCGGGTCGCGTGCCGCACGACGGCCGCCACCGGATCGGTGGGCGTCCTCTGCCTCGCGTTCCCGCTGCAGCCCGCCGCGCGCGCGGGAGCCACCCCGCGGCCGAGCCGCCTGCCGGAGCTCGAGGCGGTCGCCGTCCCCGTGCTGGTCGTGCAGGGCGAGCGCGACCCCTTCGGGATGCCGGAGGCCGCGCCCGGCCGGACCGTGGTGCGCATCGCCGGCGACCACGCGCTGAAGGCCGACATGCCGGCCCAGCGGGTCGGGGTCGGCGCGTGGCTGGCGGAGCTGCTCGCCCTGTGAGACCTCGCGCCCCGCGAGGGGCGCCTCGCCAAGCGAAGCGGACCACCCTTGGCACCAGCCGGGATCGCGGCGTACGATCTCGGCCGTCTCCGGGGGTGGAAAGAGATGCGGCCGAGGGTTGAACGTCGGAGTGGTGCTGCGATCTGCCTGATCGCCGTCGCGGCGTCGATCGTCGCGGGGTGCGACGGATCGGATGCCGAAGTGGCGGCGCCCGTCGCAGGGGACGCTGTCACCGTCGCGGTCACGGCCACCGCGGCCGGCACTCCGAGCGTCACGTCTCGAGGCGACCGGGTCTGGCTCACCTGGGGCGAGTACGACGAGGCGACCCAGCTCGCCGACGCGTTTCTCGCCTCGAGCACCGACGGAGGGCGCAGCTTCGGCCCCCCGCGGAACATCACCGGGCACGGCGGAGTCGAGGGACCCCGTACGGTCAGCGCTGCCGACGGGACGCTCTTCATGAGCGTCCTCGAATGGGCCGCGAAGCCGCTCGTCGCCGACTTCTACCCGGCATGGGCGCAGGTCTACCGGTCCACGGACGCAGGAGAGACCTGGCAGCGCCTGGGCCGGGCGCCCGGGCCTTCCGAGATGAAGGTCGACCCGACCCAGATCTCGCTCGCCGTCTCCGACGACGGCGAGCGCGTCCTCGTCACCTGGTACGACGCGACACCCGCCGACCACATCCCCGAGGGGGTGCCGGTCGCGGTCGAGGGAACGATGTCGTGGCCGGGCTGGGCCTCGGTGTCGATGGACGGAGGGCGCACCTTCTCCGCTCCGCGGCCGGCGATCCCGTCGGCGTGCGGTTGCTGCAGCCTCGAGCCGTTCTTCCGCGGCGATACGCCGTCGATCGCCTTCCGGGCGGTGACGCCGATCGACTCGGAGAAGGACGAGCGCGACGTCGCGATCACCGAGTACGGCGCCGACGGCCGGTGGCAGACCGCAGTCGAGGTGCGGGACGACCGCTTCACCATCCCCCTCGCGGGGTGCCCGTCGTCGGGCCCGGGCGTCGCCCCGTCCGGGCATGACACCGCCGTGGCCTGGTGGACCGGCGCGGAGGGACGTACGGGCTTCTGGTTCGCGCGGAGCGCGACCCCCGGCTCCGGCGAGCCCACGAAGATCCTCTCGAGCGCGACCCAGATCGGTGATGTCGAGATGGCCGAGACCCCCGACGGGCGACACCTCGTGCTGGTGAGCACCGTGGACGAGGTGGCGGACGAGGGACACGACCGCGCCGGCGACGATGCACCAGAGACGACGCGCAGGCTGAGGGTCTTCAGCGTCGGGGAGGCGATCGCCGAGCTGCCCGACGCGGATGTCGAGATCCCGTCGGAGTTCGAGCCCTGGTACTC
>JAEMRL010000402.1 GCA_016463385.1 Thermoleophilia bacterium | reverse complement strand
GCGACGGCGAGCGGGTGCGCTTCACCTACCGCCGCCGCGACGGGGAGACCGCCCGGCGGGAGGTGGAGCCGCACGCGCTCGTCGCCCTGCACCGGCGCTGGTATCTGGTCGCCTGGGACGTGGCGCGCGACGGCTGGCGGACCTTCCGCATCGACCGTATCGGCGATCCGGTCGCCGCGAGCGTCCGGTTCGGCCCGCGCGAGCTACCGGGGGGCGATCCGGTGGCGTTCGTCTCGGAGGGCCGGCGCGCCGGCGCGAAGGGCTACGAGGCGCACGTGACCGTGAGGGCACCCGCGGAGGTGGTGCTGCGGCGCGTGGCCCGCGGCTGGGCCGACGTCACCCCGGTCGACGCGGACACGTGCGAGGTGCGCACCGGCGACGACGACCTCGGCTGGCTGGCCCTGCGGATCATCGCGCTGGACGCCGAGGTCGTGGTCCACGAGCCCCCGGAGCTCCGGGAGCGGCTCGCGGCGATCGGGGGGCGGCTCACGCGCGCCACCGCGGGAGCGCAGACGCACGATCCCGATCCCGCAGAATCTCCCGATCGAGTTGGTGACGATTCGCACGATCCAAGGACCTGAAGATAGGCTGAAAACGCGATGGTCGGACCCCTGATCCGCTCCAAGACACGCGTGCCCGCGGTCGCCGACACCGTCATCGAACGGGAGCGGGTGACGGACGCCCTCGCCCGCGCCGCGCGGGGCCGCCGGGTGCTCCAGGTGGTCGCATCGGCAGGCTCGGGCAAGACGACCGCCGTCGTGCAGTTCATCGCGTCACGCGCCGGCCCCCAGGCCTGGCTGACGCTCGGTGAGGCGGACGGCAGCCCCGGGCGCTTCCTCACCTACCTGGCAGCGGCGATGGGCGGGATGGACCCCGGAGCCCCCGAGCAGGTGCAGGCCATGCTGGCCCGCCGCGTCGCGCCCGCCGACTGCGCGGCCCTGCTCGCCGAGGCGATGCCCGCCGGATCGACGCTCGTCATCGACGACCTGCATCTCGTGGAGTCGCGACCGCCCGTCCTGACGGTGCTGCGCGCCCTGCTGGAGGCGGTCGCGCCCGACGCGCTGGTCGTCCTGGTGTCGCGGCGGATGGTCCACCTGAACCTCAGCCGCGAGGTGCTGACCGGCCGCTCCGGCGTGGTCTCCGGCGACGACCTGACCTTCACGACGGGCGAGGTGGAGGAACTGCTCACCGCCCGTGGTGTCGAGGCGACCCCGGAGGCCGTCGCGGCGTCGGGAGGCTGGGCGGCGGGGATCGTGTTCGACGCCCTCCGGGGCTCGGGGCCTCCATCGGGGATCCCCGCCGACGACCCCTTCTTCGCCTACCTGGGCGCCGAGGTGCTCGACACGCTGCCCGCCGACCTCCGGCACGCCGTGGTGAGCAGCGCCGTGCTCCACACGGTCGATGCCGCCGGCCTCGAGGCACTGTTGCTGGTGCCGTCGGGAGGCCCCCTGATCCGTGCGATCCGCAGCCACCACCTGCCCGCGACCGTCGAGCCCGAGGGCCTCCGCTACCACCCTCGTTTCCGCGAGTTCCTGCTGAGCCGTCTCCGCGAGGAACCCGCGGAGATGCATACGCTGCTCGTGCGGCACGCCCGCAGGCTCGGCCTCCTCGGCCAGGCCGAGGAGGCCGCCGACCACTTCTTCGAGGCCGGGGCGCCGGACGAGGCGCAACCGATGGTCGAGGCCGCGACGCCCACGGTGCTGATGCGCGGCGACTGGGACAAGGTGCTGGCCTGGTGCGACGCCATCGGCGAGGAAGCGCTCTCGCACCGGCCCGCCCTGCGCGGATGCCAACTCCAGGCGATCATCGCGGGCCGCAGGAGCGAGGGGCCGGCGTTCGTGGAGAGGCTGCGCGCGAGCGGCGAGTACGACCGGCTCGTGCGCGAGCACCCCGACGCCGCCACGACCGCCGCCTTCGGCCTCCACCTGTCGATGGACTGGGGCACGCTCCTGCCGCTGGTGCCGCCGGGGGAGTCGTCGCCCGGCGCGCGAGCGCTGCGCTACGTGCTGGAGGTGGGCTCCGGGCGGAACCCGCCGCACGCGTGGAGCCCTCGCGACGTCGAGCGGCTGTCACTGAACGTCGGTCTGTTCCAGTGCGGCCTCTACTTCCAGGGCCGCTTCGCGGACGTCGAGTACATGGCCGGGATCAACGCCGGCCGGGACGGCGACTCGCGATCGACCGAGCTCTACCGGATCGCGAGCCTCCGCGAGCGGGGTCAGCTGGGCGAGGCGCGGGCCGCCTTCGACGCGGAGGCCCCCTTCGCGGCGCACGGGGGCTTCCTGGACTTCTGGCGCCACCTCGAGGGTGAGCTCGTCTTCGCCGAGGGGGATCGCGAGCGAGGGCTCGCCCTCGTCAGGGAGGCCCGCGTGCTCACCCGCCGCCTGGGCCACCAGCCCGCCGACCGGGCGATCTTCGCCTTCACCGAGGGCAAGATGCTCGTGCGCCTCGGCCGGACCGACGAGGCGATCGCGTCGCTCGAAGCCACGCGCGCGTGGTGCGACGCACACGGACTGCCCTGCTTCCGCGAGTGGACCGACGTGTGGCTGGCGGCGGCCCTCCTCGCCCGGGGCGACGACCCGGCCGTTGCGGCCCGGCTCCTCGAGGACGCGATCGACGGGATGCGCACGGC
>JAEMRL010000401.1 GCA_016463385.1 Thermoleophilia bacterium | reverse complement strand
GGGATGACGACCACGCGCGCATCGGGCAGCACGCGCGCGATCCAGTCGACCCCGCCCACCGGGACCACCGCGTCGCGGGCGCCCAGCACCACCATGGCCGGCACGGGCGGAGGGCCGGCGATGCCGGGATCGCCCCGTCGCGCGAGGATCTCCTCGGCCGCGCCGAGCAGGGCCGCGGGCGATCGCGTCGCGACGTCGGAGACGACCGTGAGGGCGGCGGCGGGCGACAGGCCCGCGAGCGTGCGGACCATCGGCACGAGGTTGCCGGCCAGATGCCCCGAGGCGGTGCGCACGGGCGGTGAGATCAGGACCAGGCGCCCGACGGCGCCGGGCATCGCGGCGGCGACGCCGAGGCACACCAGGGCTCCCAGCGAGTGCCCCACGAGCGCGGGCCGCTCGAGGCCGAGGCGCTCCACCAGCCGGCCGAGCACCTGTATCGCGTCGGGCAGGCGGAAGCGCGGCGCGCCGATGCCGTAGCCGAAGCCCGGCAACTCGGGCACGATCACGCGGTGGTCCCGCGCCAGCGACTCCGTGGTCGAACGCCACCAGCGGGCCGATCCTCCGAGCCCGTGGACCAGGACGACCGGCGGTCCCCCGCCCGAGTCCTCGTAGCGGACCACGTGGCCGGCGAGGCGCATCCGCGCTCCATGAGCACCTGGACCCCGGCGGCGGGCGTCCGGATGCACGCCCGGCTGCTGCGCCCCGGCCGGCGCACCCGCGGCCCGGTCGTGA
Organism: Thermoleophilia bacterium; assembly: GCA_016463385.1. Taxonomy (GTDB): domain Bacteria; phylum Actinomycetota; class Thermoleophilia; order Miltoncostaeales; family Miltoncostaeaceae; genus Miltoncostaea. The sequence goes on along the minus strand of JAEMRL010000401.1, from coordinate 1,898 downwards.
TGCTCCACGGCCTCGGGGTCAGCGCCGCCAGCCTCGGGCCCCTCGCCGAGCGGCTCGCCGAGCGGTCCACCACGCTCGTGTGCGATCTGCCGGGCTTCGGGCGGACGGCGGCCGACGGCCCCTGGAGCACCCGCCGGGTCGCCGGGGCGGTCGAGGAGGTGCTGGAGCGGCGCGGTCTCGGGCGGGTCGTCGTGGTCGGCCACTCCTGGGGCTGTCACGTCGCCGCTCTCCTCGCCGCCCGCCACCCGGAGCGCGTCGGCGCGCTCGTGCTGCTCAGCCCCTCCTTCGACCGGGCCCCCGGCGGGGCGCCCGGGCACGTCCTGCGCCTGATCGCCGACGCCCCGATGGAGCGCCCCTCGCTGGTCCTCGGGGGCGCCCGGGACTACCTCCGCGCCGGCCCCCGCCGGCTGATCGCGACGCTGCGCGACGCCCGGAGGATCCACCTCGACGAGGTCGTGGCGGGCATCGGGGCGCCGATCCTGGTCGTCCGCGGCAGCCGTGACCCGCTCGCGACCGGCGAGTGGGTCCGGCGCATCGCCGCCGCGGCCCCCGACGGCCGGGTCGCCGTGGTCCCCCGGGCCGCGCACGGCCTCGGGCACGACGCGCCCGGCGCCGTGGCCGGTGCCGTCTCCACCTTCCTCGAGGGCAGCGGTCATCGTCCGAGGATGTCACGGTCGCACGCCGGCGCCCCCGCCGATCAGTGACGAACGGTCTCCGGGCCGGGCAGGTACGGTGGGTCGGTCGAAGCAACGCGTCACCGTGCGCCGTCCGCCCGGGCCGGCGCGGCACCCGCCCCGAGGAGGCGACATGTCCGTCCACATGACCCCCGACGAGATCGCGACGCTGCTGGAGGTCGAGGCCCACGTGGTCGAGCACGCCGCCGACGAGACCGGCGTGCCCGTCTACCAGGGCCGCATCGACCGCGTGCTGCTGACCGAGGCGCTCGTCGCCGCCGGCCACCACCTCGCGCCGGTCGCCCGGGAGCGCCTGGTCAAGGCTGGGGAGATCTCCCCGGCCTGACCGCGACGCCCGCGTGGGCGCCGGGTCAGATCCGCCCCACCGCCCGGGGCGCGTGCTCGGCGCGCTCGCGGATGCCGAGCAGCATCCGGCGGTCCATGGTCGAGCCGATCGGCTCGAGCAGCGCCGGGCCGTACGCCAGCCGGGTCTTCAGGTCGTCCGAGGTCGCGCAGCGGTAGCGGCTGACCACCCGGGTCAGTCCAGGCGTGGTCTCCTCCACCAGGAAGAGCCAGCTGCCGGCCACCCACGGCCGGCCGGCCGCGCGGGCCTCCTCATCGGGGGCCCCGTACGCCACCAGGTGGCGACCCGGCTCCACCGAGACGATCCGCAGGGGCGGCATCGCCGGGTGCAGCACCAGGCCGTCGCCCTCGCGAAGCTCCCACTCGGGGTGGACGCGCTCGGCGTCCCGCAGCGCGCACCCGGCCAGGTTCTCGAGCCACGAGTAGCTGTAGAAGCCGCCCCGGTCGGCGCCGATCTGGGCGACCCACGGCCACACGCGGCGGGCCGGCGCGGCCACCTCCACCGCGTGCGTCCAGCCCCAGCGCGGCTCGGGGATCAGGTCGTCGCCGGGGTGGTGGCGCTCCACCACCTCCGGCCCGGCGCCCCAGCGGCCCCGGTGGCTGCGCTGCATCGGCGTCAGCATCGACATGCCCATCCTGCCGGCGCCGCCGATGCCCGCCAGGACGTCGCGCCAGTCGTTGGGTCGCTGGCGCTGCTCGGCGCGGGCGGCCAGGTTGCGCAGCTGGGCGGTCTGCATCAGGTGATGCACGGGCTTCACCCAGCCGGCGCGCAGCCGCGACGCGGCCGGGAAGGCGACCCGCGCCCGAACGTGCAGGCGGGTGGCGCCGCCCTCGAGCGGCTCGAGCGAGAACGCCCAGGTC
>JAEMRL010000400.1 GCA_016463385.1 Thermoleophilia bacterium | reverse complement strand
CGCCGTGGTGCGGTTGGTAAGTCCGCAGATCACCTCCGAGTTGGCCCGGATGGTCTCCGAGGGCGCGATCGTGGATCATCGCGAGCGCACCTACCGTCCCGAGGACCTCGACGGGTGCTTCCTGGTCATCGCCGCGACCAACCTGGAGTCGATCAACCGGATGGTCTGGCAGGACGCAGAGGCGCGCAACCTGATCTGCAACGTCGTGGACGCACCCGCGTTGTGCTCCTTCACCGTCCCCTCGGTCGTCCGGCGCGGCGAGCTGGCCATGGCGGTCACCACCGGTGGCGCGAGCCCGGTGGTCGCGAAGCACATCGGCCGCCAGCTCGACGCGATGTACGGGCCGGAGTGGGGGGCGCTGACCGCCTTGCTGCGGGAGCTGCGCGACGAGCTCAAGGAGCGCCACCCCGACATGCCCGGGCGTCGGGCGGCCGTCGAGCGCCTGCTCCGGACCGACGTCGTCCGGCTCCTCGCCGAGGGCGACGAGCAGGGCGCGCGCGAGCTCGCCCGACGCGAGATGGGCCTCGGGGTGCACGCGTGAACCTGCTCGTGCTCGGCCTCTCACACAAGACCGCGCCGGTCGAGCAGCGCGAGAAGGCGTCCCTGTCGGAGAAGGAGGCCCGGGCGCTGCTGCGCGACCTGCTCGCCTCCGGCGCCGTCTCCGAGGCCGTCGCGCTCTTCACCTGCAACCGGACCGAGGTCTACGCCGCCGCGCCCGACCCGCTGGCCGCCGAGGACGCGGTGTCGGCCGCCATCGTGGAGCACAGCCGCATCTCCCTCGACGAGCTGGCCTGTGCGCGGTACGTGCTGCGCGACGAGCGGGCCGCCGCCCAGCTCTTCCGGGTCGCGTCGAGCCTCGACTCGATGGTCGTCGGCGAGAGCGAGATCCAGGGCCAGGTGCGCGCCGCGTGGGAGCTCGGCGCGCAGGAGAGCGCGACCGGCCCGATCCTGAACCAGCTGTTCCGCCAGGCGCTCGAGGTGGGCAAGAGCGTCCGCACCCAGACGCACATCGGCGCCGGCTCCTCATCGGTCCCCGCCGTGGCGCTCGACCTCGCCGAGGACGTCCTCTCCGACCTCCCCGGCCGCCGTGTCCTGGTGATCGGCGCCGGGCGCATGGCCGAGGCGACCGCGCACGCGCTGGTGCAGCACGGAGTCCACGAGGTGGTCGTCGCCAACCGCACGGTGAGCACCGCGCGCGAGCTGGCCGGCCGCTTCGGCGGCCGCGGCGTCGGCTTCGACCAGCTCGCCCACGAGCTCGGCGGCGCGGACATCGTGATCTCGTCCACCGACGCGCCCCATCCGATCCTCGGTCCGGCCGAGCTCGGGCCGGCGATGGCCGACCGTCCCGACCGCCCCATGGTGATCGTCGACATCTCGGTGCCGCGCGACGTCGAGGCCTCGGTCGCCGACCTGCCGGGCGTCGCGCTCTTCGACATCGACGACCTCGAGCGCGTCGTGGAGGCCAACCTCAACGGCCGCCGCCTCGAGGCGGAGCGCGGTGAGGGCTTCGTCCTCGGCGCCGTCCAGGGCTTCTCGGCCTGGCGCCGCGGGCTGTCGGCCGCACCGGCCATCACCTCGCTGCGCGAGCGGGCCGAGTCGATCCGGGTGGGCGAGCTCGCCCGCCTCGACGGCCAGTGGGAGGGTCTCTCCGAGGCCGACCGCCGCCGCGTCGAGGCCCTGACCAAGGGCATCGTCAACAAGCTGCTCCACGAGCCGACGGTGCGGGTGCGCGCGGCAGCCGAGGACGGGGACGGCGACGCGCTACGGCACCTGGAGAGCCTCCGCCACCTCTTCGGCCTCGAGGCTCCCACAGGCGGCTGAAGTCCGCCTGGTCCTCGCCACCCGGCGCTCCCCACTCGCGCTGGCCCAGACGGAGTTCGTCGCCGCTGCGCTGACCGCCGCCGGCCACGAGGTCGAGCTGCTCCCGCTCACCACCACGGGCGACCGCTGGAGCGCCTCCGGCACCGGCGCCGCGCCCGACAAGGGCCTGTTCGTGAAGGAGCTCGAGGAGGCCCTGCTCGACGGCCGGGCACACCTCGCGGTCCACTCGGCCAAGGACCTTCCCGGCGAGCTCCCGGCGGGCCTCGCCGTGCTCGCCGTCCCGGCGCGCGAGGACGCCCGCGACGTGCTCGTGGGTCCCCCGGGAGGCCTCGCGGGCCTTCCCGCGGGCGCCACGGTGGCCACCGGCAGCCCGCGCCGCGCCGCCCAGGTGCTGGCCGCCCGCCCCGACCTGCGCGTCGTCCCGATCCGCGGCAACGTCGGGACGCGCCTCGACAAGCTGGCCCGCGGCGACGCCGACGCGCTGGTGATCGCGGCGGCCGGGCTGCGCCGCCTCGGGCTCACCCCGGACGGGACGACGCCCCTGCCCGTGGAGATCTCCACGCCCGCTCCCGGCCAGGGCCTGCTGGCGCTTCAGGGGCGCGCCGACGACCCGGAGACGGCCGCCGCCGTCGCGGTGCTCGACGATCCCGCCGCGCACGCCTGCCTGCGCGCCGAGCGCGCGCTGCTCGCAGCTCTCGGCGGCGGCTGCCTTCAGCCCGTCGGCGCCTACTGCGCGCCGCACGGCGAGGGCCTTCGCATCGTCGCCTTCGCCGGCGCCTTGATCAATCCCGATTTTCGCGAGCGCTGGTG